>JAICVV010000337.1 GCA_025935155.1 Alphaproteobacteria bacterium | reverse complement strand
CTGATAACGGTACAGCGCCACCGTGCGGCCGCCGAAATGCAGCGCGGCGTATTGCACATCGCCTTCCTTCGCAGGCTGACCGTCCGGCGTGTAGTAATAATTGTACAGAACTTCGAATGAGTCGCCCGGCTTCAGGTCACGCTGGAAATCCACTTCGTACGACAGCATATGGATCATCTTGACGACCACATCGGCCGGAATGCCTGCCTGCATGGCAGCCAGGTAGAGACTGGAATCGATGGTGGCGCCGGCGCGATGGAAGCGCGCCTCCAGTGTCTTGTGCACGTCCTGCGCGGTGAACAGGCCGTTGGCGCCGCGCGTAATGGCGATGTCGTGATCGACGGTGGGCGAATAGCTGAGCGACAGCAGCTTGCCAACGGGCGGCGCCGAGGCATCTTCCATGGCACCGTCGCCCGCATCCTCATCGCTGACGGCATCGCCCGCATTCGGGGGCGGCGAATAGATGATCTGCGCCACTGGCTTGTCCGGCACCGCAGTGAAGGAGATGTCGAACGATTCGCCAGCGCGCACTGCTTTGGGATCGTACACACGAGCCAATGCCAGGATCACCGCGTTGGCATCGTCCTGCGAAACGCCTGCATCTGTGAGGGCGCCGACCAGTGTATCGCCGCGATCGAGCGTGATGGTGCGCGTGTCGGTTCCGGCGTTGTCGTCCTTGCCCGCACGTTCATCCGCCAGCAGCTCGTCAAGGGGCGCGGGCGCGCTGGGTGCAATGGTACTGGATTGCGGGGCGCCGCCGATGGGCCCAAGCCCCGCGTAAATCACTTTGCCGAAATGGCTGTGCCCCGCGAGCTTCATGAACAGCTGATACGGCATGAGCGCGCGCTGGTGTGCGCTGCTGTAATGACTGGAGATGGGTGCGATGCCGGAGGCCAACCAGGCAACCGAGCCTGCAATCAGTGCCGTCACCGAAGTGGAGACGATGGCCCAGCGCCCATCAGGACTGGCCGCGATCTGCCCTGCTGCGTTCGCCGTATATCGAAACCGGCTTGCCGCACCCGCCAGCCCGAAATTGTTTCGTTGCTGCACGCCCGCTCCCGTCGATTTTCTGGCGGGAGAACCCAGCCCCGCCGATGCGCCACCCGGCGCCAGACACCGTTTGGCCATAATCGGCCGGAACGGTTAACGCCGCGTAAGCACACGACCTTTGCCCGATTCCCGATCGCCGGGCCCGTGTTGCCGAGGGTTTTCCTGTGGATAAAGTGAATGCGCCGCTATCCTGACAGGACAGCGGCGCACCCGATCAAGTCCGGCGCTTGGGGGGGGAGGTTAGAGCCGGACGAGAAGCAGTTCCGCGATGCGGCCATGCAGCCAGCCAATACCACGGGCAATGTGCAGCATCACGAAAAAGAGAAGGATACCCACAACCAAAAGCACGATCAGGCCGGGCGCGGTGTGGAACAGATGCTCCAGCCACGGGAGATCGCTGATGTGGATATCGGAATGGCCGGTGATCAGGCTCCAGAGTGACCCAAGCGTCAGGCCGACAGACATCGCAATGCCGGTGACCGCGATGGTGAAATAGGCAATGCCCAGCGGCAGCATCAGCGCCAGATAGAACATCGTCGACCAGGTGCGTACATCGATCAGCGCTTCCTTGATCTGCGCGAAGATCGTCTCATCCGGCTGCGTGGTAGGCGGCAGACGCCGCGGCATGCGCACCGCCAGTAACCCTTCGACAATGCGCCCTTCGACATGGCCCAGCACACGGCAGACGCCGATAAACAACAGGGCAAACGGGATGCCGATGATAAGAACGAACAGTCCGACGCTCAGCGCCAGACCGGTGACAACCACAGTGAAGTAGAAGACGCCCGTCACCAGCGACAGCAGCATGTACATGAGCGCGCCATAGGCGCGCGGATCGCGCACCACGTTGAAGAAGCCGTAGCGGCGCGCCGGCATGGTTCCTTCGTTCTTTGGGAAAGGCCCAGAAATGGCGGCTTCCATCGATTTGTACTCCTCTGCAATTTCCTCCGGCGTTCCGTAGGTTTCAATCACCTGGGCGAGCACGTCGGCTTCGCTCACGCCAGGGTGCATGGCGACTTCGTTGTTGAGGTGCTCTTCGCAATCCGCCAGCGCATCGGCGATGAGGCCGGGCTTGCACCCTTGTGCCTTCATCGACCGCTGCAGGGCCGCGAGGTAGGCGCGGACCGTGTCAGGCGGTCGGTCTTGCTTCATAAACCGCTCCCTGAGCCGCAAGCGCGTCGTCCACGAATTCGCGCATGTCCTTCCAGGCGCCCTGCCACTCCCGCAGCGCCCGCAGGCCTTCGCCGGTGATGTTGTAGTACCGCCGCGGAGGGCCAAAAGCGGAGGCCTCCACCCGGCTCTCCAGCAACCCCAGCTGGTTGAGCGAGCGCAGGACGGGGTAAATGGCGCCCTGCTTGAAGATCAGCCCGCCTTCGCCTTCCGCTTTCACGGCTTTGGCGATTTCGTACCCATACATCTCCCGGCCGGCGCGGGCGAGCACAGCCAGAAGCACGAGCGAAGATAGCCCGGCCATCAGTTCCTTACGGAATTTGCGCGTATATGTGGATTCTTCTGCCACGCGCCTTGTTCCGCCTCCCTGCTATTACGAACACCAATCTAGCGCGAACTTCGTACTATACAAGAGTGCCCTACAGGGGGGAGCTGTGAATATTTCTTGAGCCGCCGACCACAACATGTTGTGGGTACATGGAG
>JAICVV010000251.1 GCA_025935155.1 Alphaproteobacteria bacterium | reverse complement strand
TTTCGTCCTGATAAACCATGCGGCCGCGCTCCGTATGCACGAAGTAGTCCTGCCCGAAGGCATAGAGTGGGGCTGAAAGCGAATCTGCAGTGCGCTCGATCACGTCCCGCGCGTGGTCCTCCTGCGGTCCCATAATCAGGGGCACGCCGCGCTTGATAATCCCGGCTTTTTCCGCCGCAATGCCAGTCAGATCGTGGCCAAGAAATTCCTGATGATCGAGCCCTACCGGCGTGATCACGGTCGCGGCAGGTCGGCGAACCACGTTCGTCGCATCCAGCCGGCCGCCGAGCCCGACTTCAAGGATCAGCGCATCGGCGGGATGACGCGAAAAGGCGACCAGCGCCGCGGCCGTGGTGATTTCAAAAAACGTAATCGGCGCGCCACCATTCGCGATCTCACACTCTTCCAGTACGTCGCCCAGTTCCGTTTCTGAAATCAGGGACCCTGCGAGACGGATGCGTTCGTGAAAATGCACAAGATGCGGTGAAGTGTAGACATGCACGCGCAAGCCTTGCGCTTCCAGCATTGCGCGGGCGAACGCACAGGTTGAACCCTTACCATTCGTGCCCGCCACATGAATGACGGGTGGCAACCGTTCTTCGGGATGTCGCAGATTCGCCAGCAGCCGCTCGATCCGATCGAGAACGAGATCGATGCGTTTGGGATGGAGTTGGAGCAGGCGATCGAGAATGACGCCGCTGCGCGCGGCGACGCTCATGCCGTAACCGTTGTCTGCGATGCGGAAGCGTTCACACCAGCCTCTCGCGCCGAGACTCCTGCTTTATCCTTCTTCATCAGGAGTCGCACCAGTCGCGACAACGCTTCCCGCATTCGATGGCGGTGTACAACCATGTCCACCATGCCATGGTCGCGCAAATATTCGGCGCGCTGAAAACCGTCCGGCAAACGTTCGCGGATCGTCTGTTCAATTACCCTTTGGCCAGTAAAGCCGATCAGCGCACCCGGCTCGGCAATGTGCACGTCACCCAGCATGGCATAGGACGCACTAACGCCGCCCGTCGTCGGGTCGGTGAGAACGACAATGTAAGGCAGTCCCGCTTCGTGAAGCATATCGACCGCGATGGTTGCCCGCGGCATCTGCATCAGCGAGAGAATGCCTTCCTGCATGCGCGCTCCGCCGGAAGCCACGAACAGAACGAACGGCCTGCGTTCCTGTGCGGCCGCTTGCATTGCCTGCACTAGCCCCTCGCCAACACCCATGCCGAGTGAACCGCCGAGGAAATCGAACGGCTGCACAGCGACAATGACAGGCGTACCGTCAAGCGTGCCGCGTGCGGCCGCGAAGGCTTCCTGCCGTGCCGTCTTGTTGCGGGCGTCCTTCAGGCGATCTGGATATCGACGTTCATCACGAAACCGTAGAGGATCCTGCGCAACTGCAGGCATGGGCAGTTCTTCGTAGCTGCCGCTGTCGAACACGGCGGCAAATCGCTGCGCAGCGCCGATGCGCAAATGGTGACCGCATTTCGGGCAGACGTTTTGCGCCGCCATAAGATCGCGGTGAAAAATCATCTCCCCGCAGCCGGGACACTTCTTCCAGAGATTCTCCGGCGTGCTGTTGCCCCGGCCGCCGATAAGGCTTTTAATGCGGGGCCGGACGAAATTCGCGATCCAGTTCATGCGCCTATCCTATGTCCGTTGCAGCGCGCGCGGCATGCACCGAGCCGGCAAGCTCTCCGCAAAATTCGAGAGTTTCTTCAACGATCACCACTTTGGATTTCTTGTCCTTTATGCCTTCTGCGATGCGGTTCACGATGGCCGAGCCCACGACCACGGCATCCGCAAAGCCTGCCACGGCATGTGCTTGTTCCGGAGTTTTGATACCGAAGCCAACCGCGCACGGAATGCGGCTTTGCATCTTCAGACGCGTCACGGCGAACCTCAATTCATCTTCCGAGTAAGATTTCGTGCCCGTCACGCCAGCAACCGAAACATAATATAGGAAGCCGCTGGCTCGATTCAGCACCACGGTCAGCCGCTTATCGTCCGTTGTTGGCGTAGCCAGACGAATAATGTCGAGCCCATTTGCGCTGGCGGCCGCGCGCAGCGCATCATCCTCTTCCGGCGGAAGGTCGACGATGATGAGACCGTCTACGCCCGCGGACGCCGCATCGGATGCAAAGGGTTCGACGCCATAAGCGTGAAGCGGATTGAAGTAACCCATCAGAACAAGTGGGGTAGCGCGATCCCTCTGCCGAAACCGGCGTACGAAGTCGAGAACACCGGCAATGGTCATTCCTGCCTCGATCGCGCGCGAAGAAGATGCCTGGATGGCTGGACCGTCCGCCATCGGATCGGAGAACGGCATACCTAGCTCGATGAGATCCGCACCCACGGAGGGAAGCCGTTCCAGTAAGGCAAACGATGTTTCAGAATCCGGATCGCCTGCAGTGATGAATGGAATAAAGCCTGCCCGGCCGGCGTCTCTCAAAGCGGCGAAACGCTCCGCAATTCGGCTCACAGCGAATCGCCCAGCGCATTGGCAACGGTGAACACATCCTTGTCGCCGCGGCCCGACAGGCTCACCACAATAATCTCATCCCTAGTCATCTTCGGTGCGATGCGCATGACGTGCGCGAGCGCATGCGAGGGTTCAAGCGCGGGGATAATACCCTCACGCTTGCTCAACAGCTGAAAGGCTTCCAGTGCATCCTTGTCGGTTGCCGAGTAGTATTTCACCCGGTGCCGATCTTTCAGCCAGGAATGCTCAGGGCCCACACCCGGGTAATCGAGTCCGGCAGAAATCGAGTGAGCCTCGAGCACCTGGCCCTCGCTATTTTGAAGCAGATAGCTGCGCGCCCCGTGAAGCACGCCGGGAGCGCCCTTCGAGAGCGTTGCTGCGTGGCGTGCGGTTTCTGTGCCCTCCCCTGCCGCTTCCACACCGTGGATTTCCACCTCGCGATCATCGAGGAAAGGATGAAACATTCCGATGGCGTTCGAGCCGCCGCCAACACAGGCCACAATGAGGTCCGGCAACCGGCCTTCTGCTTCCTTGATCTGCGTCTTTGTTTCGTTGCCGATCACGCACTGAAAGTCGCGTACCATTGCGGGATAGGGGTGCGGACCGGCAGCCGAGCCGACGATGTAAAACGTGTCTCGCACATTGGCGACCCAATCGCGCAGAGCTTCGTTCATCGCATCTTTCAAAGTGCGCGAGCCCGAGGCGACGCTGCGCACTTCCGCGCCGAGCAGATGCATGCGGAACACGTTTGGCTTCTGCCGCTCGATATCCACCGCACCCATATACACCACACAGCGCAGGCCGAAGCGGGCGGCAACGGTTGCGGTAGCGACGCCGTGCTGGCCCGCGCCGGTTTCCGCAATGATGCGCGTCTTGCCCATGCGGCGGGCCAGCAGGATTTGCCCCAAACAATTGTTGATCTTGTGCGCGCCCGTGTGATTGAGGTCTTCGCGTTTCAGGTAAATTTTCGCGCCGCCAAGATGCGCCGTGAGCCGTTCCGCGAAATAGAGCGCGCTGGGCCGCCCGACATAGTGCTTCAGCAATCCGTTCAGTTCCGCATGAAATGCGGGATCGTTCTTCACTTCTTCGTAGGCACGCTCCAGTTCCAGCACCAGCGGCATCAGCGTTTCGGCGACGAAGCGGCCGCCGTACTCGCCGAAGTGACCGCGCTCGTCCGGGCCGGAGCGGTAAGAGTTTGGAGCCAGCGCCGTCATGTGGCCGCTCCGGCAAAATGTGCCGATCGCGCAGCGGCGGCAAATTCACGGATGCGATGGGCATCCTTCACGCCCGGCGCGCTTTCCACGCCCGAGGAGCAATCGACACCCGGCGGATCGCAAACACCAATGGCGCGGGCGACGTTCTCGTCATTCAGTCCCCCGCCGAGCAGCCAGGGCCGCGAAAATTTCCGGCCGTGCAGCAATTGCCAGTCGAACGCTGCGCCGTGTCCGCCAGGGCGGGAGGCGGTCGCCGGTACTTTGGCGTCGAACAGAAGCATATCGCTTACCTGCTCATAGGCCGC
>JAICVV010000215.1 GCA_025935155.1 Alphaproteobacteria bacterium | reverse complement strand
GTCAAAGCGGCGGAAGAACGGCAACACATCGAACGGTATTCCGGCCTCGCGCAGCGCATCCTCGCGGATGCTGTTGTGCTTCAGCACGGCTCGCAGGTTTGCACCGCCCCGTTGCAGCCCCAATGTCAGCGTGACGAAGAACGTCTCGGAGCCGCCCAGCGCCGAAGCGCCGCACACCGTGATCGCTTTGAGAGGGACTCGGGATGTCATGGAGGGCCGAGCGACCTATATCAGGGCCTTGCGGCCGCGCAAACGATAGGCTCATTTCGGCTCATGGCAGGTGCATTGACAGATCGCGCGGTGATCGCCGTTTCGGGGCCCGAAACGAAGAGCTTTCTACAGGGGCTGATTACCAATGACATCGGCAGGCTTGCGCCGGACGGGCCGCTCTATGCCGCTTTGCTAACACCACAAGGCAAAGTGCTGTTCGACTTCCTTCTGAACGAAGAGAGCGGCACGGTCTTGCTCGATTGTGCGGCCGCTTCATCGCCGGCTTTGCTGAAACGCCTCACTCTGTATCGCCTGCGCGCGAAGGTGGAGCTGTCGCTGCGCGACGATCTTGCGGTGCTCTGGAACGACGGCGGCTCGCGCGATCCGCGGTGGGCCGGACTCGGCACGCGTCGAATTGCCCAAACGAGTGCGGCGGATGCTTCCGCTGAATACCTTTCGCACCGTCTCTCGCTGGGGCTGCCGGAAGGCGCCGATTTCAGTTCCGACAAAATGTTTGCGCTCGATGCCGGACTGGAAGAGCTACAGGGGGTTTCATTCGACAAGGGCTGCTATGTCGGCCAGGAGCTGACAGCGCGCATGAAGCACCGCGGCACCGCCCGCAAGCGGCTGTTGCCCATTGAGACGGTTGACGAAAATCCGTTGCCGCCGGGCGCCGACATCCGTGCCGGCAACCTCAGTCTTGGCGAAGTCACCTCGACCTATGGGACGCGCGGCTTCGCCCTCATCCGGCTGGACCGCTGGCAGGAGGCAGGTGGCGCCGTCGCACAAGCCGGAGAGCAGGACCTCAAAATCGTCAGGCCTGCATGGCTCGCAGGCGCTGCCGCCTCTTGACGGCGGCAAAAGGCAGGAGAGAGTCGCCGCCCATCTTCAAGGGAGGACTTTCCATGCTGCATCACGTATCGGTGGGTGTGCACAATGTGGAGCGTGCCGCGAGATTTTACGATCCGGTTCTGAAAACCTTGGGCTACCGGCGGGTCATGGAGTTCCTGCCGCACGCCATCGGCTACGGCGAAAGCCGCGAGCGGCCTGAGTTCTGGATTCAGCTCCCGCACAATCAGCAGCCGCCCACCAGCGGCAACGGCGCCCACGTTGCCTTTCTGGCGAAGAGCCGGCAGGTGGTCGGTAAATTTCATGAGGCGGCGCTGAAGCAGGGTGGCAGCAACAACGGCGAACCCGGACCGCGGCCGGATTACGGCCCCTCCTATTACGGCGCTTTCATCTACGATCTCGACGGTAACAAGATCGAGGCGATGCTGACTGTTACGGTGAAGAGGGTCGCAAAGCAGGCAGCGAAGAAGCGCGGGAGTTCCAAGCGGAACGCAACGCCTGCAAACAAGCCCAGGAAGGCGAAAAAGAAATCGCGCCGGTGAAGCCGCGCATCCGTTGCGGCTGGCCCGGCAACGATCCGCTCTACATCGCATACCACGATGAAGAATGGGGGGTGCCGGAATACCGTCCGCGTGCCCTCTACGAGAAGCTCGTGTTGGATGGATTCCAGGCCGGACTCTCCTGGATCACCATTCTGCGCAAGCGGGAAAATTTCCGCGAGGCTTTTGCCGGCTTCGATCCCGAGAAGATTGCCCGATACGGCAAGCGCGATGTCGCGCGGCTGTTGAACAACGAAGGCATCGTGCGCAGCCGCGCCAAGATCGAAGCGGCCATCAACGGCGCGCGCATCTGGCTGGAAATTCAGGAGAAGGAATCGGGTGGGTTCACCGATTTCATCTGGAAGCACGTCAACGGACGCACGGTGGTGAACCATCGCCGCGAGGGCGAAGCGCCGTTCGTGAAAACGCCGATGAGCGAGGCACTGTCGAAAGACCTGAAATCCCGCGGTTTCAAATTCGTGGGGCCGGTGATCGTGTACGCCTTCGCGCAGGCTGTGGGCATGGTGAACGATCACGCCGTCCAATGTTTCCGCCATGCGGAGTGCGCCAAGCTAGGCGCGAAACGGCGATGACCCTGCCCAACATTCTTGGAATCGTCGGCTCGGCAGTCGTGATCGTCGCCTACCTCGCTGTCGCGCACGGATCGATTGTAGCGGACAGCAAGGCTTATTATCTCGCCAATTTGCTTGGGGCGGCGCTCATTTTCACATCTCTGTGGTGGGCGTGGAATCTGCCAGCCGCCATTGTGGAGATCTTCTGGGGCGGCATCAGCGCCTACGGTATGCTCCGCGCCGCGCTTCATCGCCAATCGCGATGAGGTCAGTGGCAGATATGCAGGCAGCCGCAGTGATGCTCACAATTCGAGCTGCCACATTTCCCGGGCGCTGGTGCCGATGATGCGGTGGGTTTCCTCCCATGACACGCGCGCGAGCGCATCGTCAGGCGCGAACCACCCACAATCTGTCACATCGGAAGCAGGCGAGGCTTCGCCGCTCAACCAGCGGGCGTTGAAATCGATCAGCACAAAGTGCGCGGTCACCGCGCCGCTCGTATCGCGCTCTATAAAATTCACCGTATCGATCAGCCCTTCGACCGTAATCGTCAGCCCCGTTTCCTCCATCACCTCGCGGGCCAGCGCCTCCCGCAAGGTCTCGCCCAATTCGACCCGCCCCCCTGGGATGCTCCATTCGCCCGACCGGGGCGCGTGGCCGCGGCGAACCAGCAACAGCCGCTCCGGCCCCTGCCAGACTACGGCGCCCACCGCCACCACCGGTCCGAGAATCGCCATGCTTTGCTGGTTAATCCCTGCCGCTCTTTGAATCCATGTCTGGCGCGGGTATTGCTGGATCGCACCAGGGGGCAGCAAGGGAGATATTCAGATGATGCCGAAGGCAGTTCTCGCTGCGGCCATTGCCGTGCTTTTCATCGCGCCGGCACAGGCTGTGGATAGCTCGCTGAGTCCGGAGGCCAACGCAGCCTTCCTAGCCGCAAATGCCAAAAAGCCGGGCGTTGTGGTGGAAGTGAGTGGTCTGCAGCATCGCGCCATCCATACGGGCTTTGGCAAGCGGCCCAAAGCCACGGATATCGTGACAGCCAACTACAAGGGCACCCTCATCAACGGGAAGGTGTTCGACGCCACCGAGCCCGGCCTGCCTGCCCAGTTCACCGTGAACAAGCTTATCCCGGGCTGGACGGAGGCCCTTCAGCTGATGCGTGAGGGTGACGAATGGGAACTGGTCATCCCAGCAAACCTTGCCTACGGCACCCGTGGCGCCGGCGACGGTGTGATTCCCCCAAACCAGACGCTGATTTTCGATCTGACGCTCATTTCGGTCACCAGTCCGCCTCCCGACCAGGACAAGGACAAGGAGCAGCACTAGATATCCGGAAGGATAGCGGGATAACGGACGCCGAACCCGCGTTAGACTAACATTGGAGGCTGGAACTTTTCTGTGACTTTCGAAGCCCCACGCCGGATGCTGGTCACTGTCCGTAAACTGACCGGCCGCATCTCAAACGCCTCGGCGCGAATTACCGTCGCGCTGCTGCTGGTGGTTGCCGCGAGCGCACTGTTCTGGGCCAGCCGCGATTACGCCGTGATCGCGCCGGACTGGGATGGGCAGGTGCGCGGCGTGTCTTACGATCCAAGCCATCTGTTCACCGAAAAGCAGCATCGCCACATCTCGCCCGAGCAGATCGACCGAGATCTGTCGCAGCTGGCGCAGATCACGGGCCGCGTGCGCACATACACCGTTTCCCGCGGACTCGACCGGGTGCCGGAAATCGCACGCCGCTATGGCCTCACGGTTTCATTGGGCTGCTGGATCGGCACCGATCTGGAAGAGAACGAGCACGAAATCGAGAAGTGCATTCGCGTGGCGCTGAACAACCGCCGCGTGATCGACCGCGTGTTCGTTGGCAACGAAACCATGATGTTCGGGTACGTCAGCCCCGAACAACTGAACCGCTATATCAAGCGCGTGCGCGATGCGTTGCCCAACCGCATCAAGGTGACGACCGCCGAGCCGTGGTCGACCTGGCTGCTCTATCCGGAAATCGCGAAGTATGTGGATCTGGTGTCGGTACACATCATCCCCTACTGGGAAGGCATCTCCATCGGCGACGCGCTGACCTTCGCGCAGCACGCCTACAAACACGTGCAGGATGCGATCCCCGGCAAGCCCATCATCATTGGGGAATCGGGTTGGCCATCCGAAGGACGCACGCGAAAATATGCCGAGCCCTCGCTTGCCAACGAGGCCTATTACATCCGCAGCTTCGTGCAGCTCGCGATGCGCAAAGGCTGGGACTACTACATCGTGGAAGCCT
>JAICVV010000204.1 GCA_025935155.1 Alphaproteobacteria bacterium | reverse complement strand
CGGCGGCAGATCGTTACTCGCCTTTGAAGTGTGGAGCGCGCTTTTCAAAGAACGCAGCCAGAGCTTCCTGATGATCGGCGGTGGCATGGGCCAGCGATTGCATCGCCGCCGACATTTCCATGATGGACTCGAACGAGCCGGTCTGCGCCTCGCGCATCAGCCGCTTGGTCATGCGCAGCACATCCGGCGGCTGGCGGCAGATGCGGTGCGCCAGGCCGCGCGCCTCCTCCATCAGTTTCGTTGCCGGCGCGACGTGCGAGACCAGGCCCCACGCCAGCGCCGTTTTCGCGTCAATCGTTTCAGCGGTGAAGAACAGTTCCGCGGCGCGCGACTGCCCGATGACACGGGGCAGAATCCACGCACCGCCATCGCCCGGCACCAAACCGACCTTCAGGAAAGTCGCGCCGAACACGGAGCTGTCCGCCGCGATCCGGATGTCGGCGAGACACGCCACATCGTTGCCGAGCCCGATAGCGGGCCCGTTCACGGCGGCGATCAGCGGCACCTCTATGCCCCAGAGCGCGCGGATGATGCGGTGAATTCCGTTGCGGTAACTCTCGCGGATGTGGACACCGCCGCCAGCAAAGGCGCCTTCCCGCTCGCGCATCGCCTTCAGATTTCCACCGGCCGAGAAGGCACTCCCTGCCCCGGTCAATATCGCGCAACGAATTTCGCGATCGCGATTGATGCTCTCCGCAGCCTGGGCAAACCGCTCACCATCGCCCTCCTCGCCCAGCGGATTGCGCGATTCGGGCCTATTGATGGTGAGGGTGACGACGTGATCGTCTTTCTCGAACAGCAGTGGCGACACGTGAATCTCCAGACTTGTCCGGCACACATTTAGCACGCCAGCCGAACGATCACGAACCTCGCTTCGCTGATGGCCTACCGCATGAGCCCCGTGTGGCCGAGGGAATACCGGCCGGGCAATGGCCAGATCGCCAGTCCATGCGGCTCGCGGCCAACGGGTATGGTTCTGATCGCGCCACTGCGGGTGTCGATCCGGTAGACAACATTATCGAAGCGGCCGGACAGCCAGAGATAATGCCCATCCGCACTGACGTTACCCATATCCGGGCTGCCACCGCCCGGAACGGTCCATGTGCGCTCAACCTTGTTGGTGGCGAAATCGATGACCGAGATGCTGCCGGGCCCATGCGGCCGATCCTCCACCACATGCGAGCCGCGATTGGCCGCATACAACTTTGTACCGTCGCGCGAGACGATCAGTCCGTGTGTGCCGATGCCGGTAGGAATGAACCCAACGACCCGAAAGCGTTCGCCGTCCACCAGAAATACGCCGTCGTGCATCATGTCGGCGATGTAAAAAAGGCGGCCATCCGGCGCGATACGAACATCCTGTGGCATGCTGGGCGCCGGTAGCTTTAACCTGTCCACCACACGCCGCTCGCGCACATCGAACTTGATCAGGTTGCCGCCGAACTCGCAGCTGAAAATCGCGTAGCTCCCGTCGATGGAGAAATCGGCGTGATTGATGCCGCGGCACTCGGGCGTGCGCACCGTCTGCTGAAACCGCATGGTATGCGGATCCCGAAAATCCAGCCGCCGGTCCTCCTCGGCCACAATCACGGCAGAATGGCCATCCGGCGTGAAGTAGAGGTTGTAGGCGTCGGGTACGAGGATGATCTTTCCGGGCTTGCTAGTTTTCGGATCGATAGGCATCACGAACCCAGGTCCACGCCCAGGCGCGGCGCTGCCCGCCACCCATAATGTGCGCAGATCGTAGGATGGCACCACATGTTGCGGATGGCGCCCCGCGGGAAAGCGCGCGATCACACTCAGCCTTGCCGGGTCGATGACGTAGACGTCGCCGGATTTCACGTCCGGCACGTAGACGCGTGGCAACGCGCCCGCGATAGCAGGGCTAAAACGGCCTGCACCCGCTTCGCTGTAAAGGTTTTCGCGATGCACGACCGGCGGCATGCCGGCCAATTGCTCCCGATGGGTTTGACGGAGCCGGTTCACCACGGCAAATCCAACAGCGGCAACGGCAACGAGGACCAGAAGGGCGAGCAGATATCGGCGCATCAAGGGCAGGGTTGTGTATGGGTCGGAATCAAATTAACGCGAACCGGAAGCGGTTTGTCCATCGCAGTTCTGGCGTAGTCATTTCTCCTTAGTCAGAAGAGCGGGAGCGAAGAAATTGCTCCGCTCCCGCTCGAGTCATTTCACGGAGCGTACCGTACGATGGTGGTGCGATAGTCCAGCGCGACCTTGCGGCCAAACCGGCTTCGGAATTGCACCTTCGCTGTGTGATTGCCTGCCGGCACGTTGCCGCAGATATAGTTCATCGCGTGATCGGCCAGATCGCTGGAGGGACTATCTGAGGCGAAGATGTTGTCAGCCGGCGCGCACTCTTTACCGTCGAG
This sequence comes from Alphaproteobacteria bacterium, assembly GCA_025935155.1. Lineage (GTDB taxonomy): Bacteria > Pseudomonadota > Alphaproteobacteria > Micropepsales > Micropepsaceae > Rhizomicrobium. Next base: position 2,222 of record JAICVV010000204.1, on the reverse strand, counting down.
CAATACGCGGGTCAGCAGCAACTCGCCGGGCACCGTGGCTGCTTCGGCGCTGAACGACACTTCGGCGCAACCGCCCGTCCCTTGCGTAAAGGCCACAGAGGTCCCCGTTACATCTCTATAGGTCTTCGAACTGGTGGTCTGCTGATCCGTTGAGACGGCGTAGGCAATAGCGCCGGATATGCAAGTTCCCGAGATCGGAGCGAGCGGCGTCTGTAAAGGATTGTGATGGTTCGGCAAGGCAGAGGCTGGAACGGCGGCGAGAAGGAGTGCCGCGCCTGCAAGCACCCCGGCATGTACCCGAAAGCCAAGACATGTCATGAGTAATCTCCGGCGCCGCGGGCACCAGAAACTGTCTCTTGGACGGTCCATGGTTCGCGACGCTGCTGTCGTGAACCCCTCTGGCCGCAAGAGTAGACGAGATTTTGTGCGGCGCCAATCGCGCCGAAGCCCTAGGCGCGACATTCCGGTATGAAAGCAATTCGAGTAAATGGAGATCGCGATGGAGAATGAATGAATTTTCATCCGTTCCAATTTTTTCTGAGCAAGCGGTTTAATTCCGGCGCGCCGGAGCCGGACTTTCTCTGCGTGGGTATGGAAAAGGCAGCGACCAGCTGGCTTTATGACCAATTGCGCACTCATCCTGACTTCTGGATGCCACCGGTGAAGGAGCTACGGTATCTGCATAAACCTGCTTCGCCGATGGACGACGTTGTGCGAATGCTGGCGCATCGGAGAGAGAGCGGCAGACGCACCAATGGCACCGATTCGATTTTTCTCGAGGAAGCAGGTGGGCTAGCCGGTCATCCCCGCGACCTCGACCGCTATGGTGCCCTGTTCCGCTTCAAGGGAAAGCGCATTTCCGGTGACATCAGCCCCAGTTATTGGCGGCTGAAGCCTCCCGATATTGCGAAGCTTGCCGCACGGTTTTCTAATCTGCGCGCGTTACTGATGGTGCGCGATCCGGTCGAGCGCGCATGGTCGCACATCTCCATGCGACACCGTAGCGGCGCGTTCGATTCCGCCATTGCGGAGCAGCCGGCCAGTTTTGCGGCCTGGTTTGCACGGAGCTCAGTGAAACGCGCAAGCTTTGCCAGCCGTGTGCCGCAGCGTTGGGCCGAATCCGCCCCCGGCATCCCGTTTCGCTACTTCTTTTTCGACGACGTGGTCGCAACGCCCAAAAAAGTGCGTGCTGAAATCATCGGCTTCCTCGGTGGAAATCCGCGAAAGGAAAAACGCAAATTGTCAGCCGGATATAACCGCAAGGCCGGTCTTGCGAAATTGCCGCTCACAAGCCCAATTGAAGCGGTTCTGGTAGAACAGCTGGCGGACGAAATCCGCGATTGCGCACGGGTGTTCGGAGGGCCAGCCGAACAGTGGCCAGAGCGCTACGGCCTATAAAGGCGGCTTGCCGCGCGGTGGTTATCGCAGCAGCATCAACGATCATGAAGCTAGATCGGCTCAAGTTTCTGTTTCGCCGCGCGCAAATTCCTGGCGCAGCCGAGCCGGACTTTTTGTGCGTCGGTATGGTGAAAGCGGCAACGGATTGGTTATTCGATCAGCTCCTCCACCATCCAGACTTCTGGATTCCGCCAGTAAAGGAATTGCGCTACCTCAATCTTCCCGTGCCGCGCATGGACAATACGGTACGGAAGCTCTCTCACTACAAGCCAAAACGGCGCTCGCTCGCGCACGATGCCGATCTCGCGTTTCTTGAGGAGGCGAACCCGCTTGCTGGCCAGCCGCGAGATTTGGACAGGTACGCCGCACTCTTCCGGTTCAAGGGCACACACCTGTCTGGCGACATAAGCCCGGGCTATTACGATCTCGATGGGGAAACGATTGCCGCGATCGCGCGGCGTTTTCCGGCGCTAAAAATTGTGCTCATGCTGCGTGAGCCGCTGGAGCGCGTCTGGTCCCATCTTTCCATGCGAAGCCGCGAAGGGCATTTCGATACAACGCTGCTGGAGGATGCCGAAGCCTTCGCGCGATGGTTCGCAGAGAGCGAAGTGCGCCGGGCCTGCTTTGCCACGCAGGTGGCGCAAAATTGGGCGACGTTCGCGCCGAATGTGGCGTTCCGCTTCTTTTTCTTCGACGATGTCGAAGCAACCCCAGAGGCAGGGCGCGCGGCCATCATTACATTCCTCGGAGGAAATCCGGGCAAGAAAAGCGGCAAACTGGCGGCTGGATATAACCGCAAGGCCAATTTGCCGAAACTGGCAATG
>JAICVV010000206.1 GCA_025935155.1 Alphaproteobacteria bacterium | reverse complement strand
GGCATCACCATTCACGGCACCTTCATTCTGGGGCTGCCGGGCGAAAACGCGGACACCATTCGCGAAACGGTGGAATTCGCCAAGCGCATCAACCCGCACACCATTCAGGTGTCGCTGGCCGCACCTTACCCCGGCACCTTCCTCTACAATCAGGCGGTGCAGAACGGGTGGCTGGATGCCGCCAATGCCGAACTGGTGGACGAGCACGGCATCCAGATCGCGCCGCTGCACTATCCGCATCTTTCCCACAAGCAGATTTTCAATTCGCTTGAGACTTTCTACCGCGAGTTCTATTTCCGCCCCGGCAAGATTGCCGCCATCGTAGGCGAGATGGTGCGCTCGACGGACATGATGAAGCGGCGCCTGCGCGAAGGCGTGGAGTTCTTCCATTTCCTGCGCGAGCGGCGTCACGCGGCCTGACATCATGACGCTACAGCCGCTCACCTTTCCCGATCTCCCCGAAGAAATGGTTTCGTCAGCGGCGGGCTCAATCCGGCTGGGCAGCAACGATCACAAGAAACTGTTCTGCCGGACCCTGCTCTCGACGTTCGATCCCTATCGCCCAGCGGTGATCGACTGGCCGAAGCTGGGGCCCGCGGCACTTGAGCGCCTCGCTTCGTTGCCCATATGGGATATTGCGGTGCAGACCGAAGGCAAGGCGGGGCTGCGCGTCGCCACCTACGGTGACACTGTTTCCGATCCGCTGCTGAATCAGGCCATCGCGCTCAATGCTTTCGAGGAGCAGCGCCACAAGCACGTCCTGCACAATATGGTGCATGCTTATGGCATCGAACTGGCGCCCGAGCCGCAATATGCAAAACCCCGCGATCCGGAATGGGCCTTCATGGTCACCGGATACAGCGAGTGCATCGACAGTTTTTTCGCTTTCGGACTGTTTGAAACCGCGCGGCGCTCTGGCTTCTTTCCGGAGGAACTGGTCGAAACGTTCGAACCGGTGATGCGCGAAGAAGGACGGCACATTCTTTTCTTCGTGAACTGGGTCGCCTGGCACCGGCGCAATATGCCGTTGTGGCGGCGTCCCTGGTTCGCGATGAAAATCGCTGCGGTGTGGGGCTTTCTGATCTGGGAACGCATCGGTATCGCCAGAGACGTTGGCGGAGCGTCCCACGACAACAATTTCACAATGAACGGAGCGAAGGAATTGGGCGTCGACATCTCCGTTGCTGAGTTGATGGATACATGCCTCGCCGAAAACGATCGCCGTCTCCGGATCTACGATGCGCGGCTGCTGCGGCCAACTTTCGTGCCCCGCATGGTCCGGCTGGCACGCCGGTTCATGGGCAAGCCCGTTCAGGCGTGAGCCGCGAAACAGCGCATTGTCAGGGCGCGCCGTGAGAGATCGCGTTCTCGTCACCGGCGCTTCGGGATTTCTGGGCTCCGCCGTTCTTCGCAAAGCTATCGAGCATGATTATGCTGCGCGTGCGCTGGTCCGGCCGAACAGTCCGCGGGCCAATCTCAACGGGCTCGACTGCGAGATTGCCGTCGGCGATATCCGCGATCGGGAGGCAATGTCAGCTGCATTGCGGGACGTGCGGTATCTCTTTCACGTCGCGGCGGATTACCGGCTGTGGGCGCGCGATCCGGACGAGATCATCCGCAACAATCGCGATGGCACGCGGTCGGCGATGGAAGCGGCGCGTAAAGCCGGCGTGGAGCGAGTGGTTTACACCAGCTCTGTTGCAGCGCTGAAGCCTCGCGAGGACGGCAGCGATGCCGATGAAAGGGATCGGGCCGATATCACATCGGCCATCGGCGCTTACAAAAAGAGCAAGGTTGCGGCGGAGCGCGTGGTGGAGGAGATGATCGGTCAAGGACTGCCCGCCGTGATCGTCAGCCCCTCAACGCCCGTCGGCCCACGCGATATTCGACCGACGCCGACCGGACGGATCATTGTGGAAGCTGCGAAGGGCCGCATGCCGGCTTATGTCGAGACAGGCCTCAACCTTGAGCACGTGGACGATGTTGCCGAAGGTCATATGCTGGCGCTAACGAAAGGCCAGACCGGAGAGAATTACATTCTTGGTGGCCATAACGTGATGCTAAAGGAGATGCTGGCGGAGATCGCGCGGCTGGTTGGCCGCAAGCCGCCGCGCTGGAATTTGCCGCGCGCGCCGCTTTATCCGCTGGCTTATATCGCGGAGATGCTGGCGCGCCTCACGCGGAAGGAACCGATGCTGACGGTGGACGCTCTGAACATGGCTCAGCATAGGATGTTCTTCTCCTCCGCCAAAGCGAAGCAGGAACTGGGTTACACCACGCGGCCGTGGCGGCTGGCGATTGCCGATGCTGTGAACTGGTTCAAGGTCTCCGGCTATTTGCAATGAGCGTGCTAACCGTTGCCGCATTTCTGCCGCTGGCAATATGGCTCTATCTTCTGCTTGGCCGCGGCATGTTCTGGCTGGCGCGCGAACGTGACGACTCTGAGCAAATTGAACCGCTGCAGTGGCCCTCGGTCACTGCGGTGGTGCCTGCGCGCAACGAAGCCGATGTAATCGCGCGTTCATTGGATAGTCTGCTGGCGCAGGATTATCCCGGCACCTTCCGGATCGTTTTGGTCGATGACCAGAGTGACGATGGGACGGGCAACATGGCGCGCGCGCTCGATATGAGCGGCAAGCTGAGCGTTATCTCCGGATCGACGCGCCCCGTCGGATGGACCGGAAAACTGTGGGCGATGTCACTGGGTGTGTCCCGCGCAGGAACGAAGGCTTCCGACTATTTCTGGTTCGCGGATGCCGATATCGCGCACGCGCCGGATACGCTGCGCTCGCTTGTTGCCAGAGCCGCAGCGCAGAAGCTTGTGCTCACCTCGCTGATGGCGAAGCTGTCGTGCGTGACGCCTGCGGAACATTTTTTCATTCCGGCTTTCGTTTACTTCTTCCAGATGCTGTATCCGTTCGCGTGGGTGAACAACCCGAAGAACAGACTTGCGGCCGCTGCGGGCGGCTGCATGCTCGTCAATCGGGCGGCATTGGAAAGCGCCGGCGGTCTTGCCGCCATCCGCAATGCCCTGATCGACGATTGCGCGCTCGGAAAACTGATGAAGGGGCAGGGGGCGATCTGGCTGGGTCTGACCGAACGCTCGGTTTCCATTCGGCCATATGCCAATATGACTGCCATTCGCCGCATGGTGGCGCGCTCGGCTTATGCGCAACTGCAGTATTCGCCGCCGCTGCTGGCGGGAACGCTTGCCTGCTTGCTCACAATTTTCGTTGCACCCTTGCTCCTTGCCGTGCTTGCCCACGGTGTTGCCCGTATCGTGGGCATTGCAGCGTGGGGGATTATGGCAGCGAGCTTCATTCCGATGCTGCGGTTCTACAATCGCTCAACCATCTGGAGCTTTGCGTTGCCTGCGATCGGATTGCTGTACGCGGTCTTCACGCTGGATTCCGCCGTCCAACACTGGCATGGACGTGGCGGGATGTGGAAAGGCCGGCCGCAGGCGATGGTGCGATGACAGGTGCAGCGGATCTGCAATCGGGCAAAGGACACCGGGATGAAAACTTTCCGGTAGCGTCCTTCCTGATTCAACGGCGCCATCGCCCAGCCATTCTGGCATTTTATCGCTTTGCGCGTGCCGCCGACGATGTCGCCGATCACCCGACCGCCTCGTCTGCCGAAAAGTTAAACCTTCTGCAGGAGATGGATCGCACCCTCACGGGCGAGCTCGACAGCGCGCCGGAAGCATTGGTGCTTCGGCGCATTCTGGATGCGCGCGGACTCAGCGCGCAGCACGGGCTGATGCTGCTGGAGGCGTTCCGCCGCGACGTCACCAAACTGCGCTACGAAAACTGGGACGATCTCATCGATTACTGCCGCTATTCGGCCATGCCAGTCGGCCGCTTCGTGCTCGACGTGCACGGCGAGAACCGCGAGACGTGGGCTGCCAACGACGCGCTGTGCGCCGCGCTGCAGATTATCAACCATCTGCAGGACTGCGGTAATGACTATCGCGCGCTCGGCCGTGTCTATCTCCCGGAGGATGCGCTGGATGCCGCGGGTGTAACGGTAAAAGATTTGAGGGCGGATTGCGCCTCGGCAGGATTGCGGCACGTCATCTCTGCTCTTGCGCGCCGCACGAAGAAACTGCTCGATGAGGCATCGCCTTTCGCGAATCGAATCCGCGATGCGCGGCTTTCGTTCGAAGTCACGATTATCCAGCATCTGGCGGAAGATCTGGCGCGCAAACTGATGCGTCACGATCCGTTATGCGAGCGTGTTCATCACCGCAAAATCGATCTGGTTCCCCTCCTGCTGCGGGCGACGGCACACTTCGCGCACAACCGCCTTTTGGGCGACAGGCGCACACCGGCATTGAGTCATTCGCCGTGAGCACCGAAGAAGCCGCCGAACCGGCACCGGAAATTCAGGCGATCGAGCAAAAGGCGCAGGGCAGCTCGTTCTATACGGCCATGAAGCTGATGGCGAAGCCCGAGCGCGAGGCCATGTTCGCCATCTATGCGTTCTGCCGCGCGGTGGACGATATCGCGGATGACGGCGTGGGCACGCGCGAGGAGCGTCATTCCGCGCTGAATGTGTGGCGCGCGGAACTGGAGTCGCTATATGCGGGCGGGGCGCCGG
>JAICVV010000130.1 GCA_025935155.1 Alphaproteobacteria bacterium | reverse complement strand
TGACACAACGACATTCTTTTCAGCGGACTTGGCTGCCGCCGATCCCGATGTGGCTCGGGCAATTCGCGATGAACTCAGACGCCAACAGCAGAAAATCGAACTGATCGCGTCTGAAAATATCGTCTCGAAGGCTGTTCTTGAGGCGCAGGGTTCTGTCCTGACCAACAAGTACGCCGAGGGCTATCCAGGCCGGCGCTATTATGGCGGGTGCGAGTACGTCGATGTCGTGGAAGAGTTGGCGATCGAGAGAGCCAAACGCCTGTTCGAGTGCAGGTTTGCGAATGTTCAGCCGCATTCTGGCGCGCAGGCGAACCAGGCTGTTTTCTTCGCGCTGCTCCAACCCGGCGACACCTTCATGGGGCTGGATCTCGCCGCTGGCGGCCACCTGACCCACGGCTCGCCGGTGAACCAGTCGGGAAAATGGTTCAAGCCAGTCTCGTACGGCGTACGGCGGGAAGATTGCCGGATCGACATGGATGAGGTCGCGAGAATTGCCCAGCAGCACCGTCCTAAGCTGATCATCGCCGGTGGCTCGGCCTATTCGCGGTTCTTCGATTTCCCGGCGTTTCGCGAGATAGCGGACAGTGTCGATGCCTATTTCATGGTCGATATGGCGCATTTTGCAGGGCTCGTGGCCGGTGGCGTTCATCCCAATCCCCTGAAATATGCACACGTTGTGACCACAACGACGCACAAAACGCTGCGCGGTCCTCGCGGTGGCATGATCCTTTCGGACGACCCGGATCTTGGAAAAAAGATCAATTCGGCCGTATTTCCGGGCTTGCAGGGCGGTCCGTTAATGCACGTCATCGCTGCGAAGGCAGTCGCTTTGGGCGAGGCGCTTCGTCCCGAGTTCAAGCGCTATGCGCAGGCCGTCGTGGATAATGCAAAGGTATTGGCTTCGACACTGCAGGATGAAGGGCTGAATATCGTATCGGGTGGCACCGACACGCACGTCATGCTCGTAGACCTGCGGCCCAAAGGGGCCACCGGCAGGTCCACCGAGAAGGCGCTGGATCGCGCCTTCATCACCTGTAACAAAAACGCCATTCCCTTCGATATCGAAAAACCGGCCATTACCTCGGGTATTCGTCTCGGTTCGCCGGCCGGAACAACGCGTGGATTTGGCACCCACGAGTTTCGCCAGATCGGCCACTGGATCGTCGAGGTGGTCGACGCGATCGCGCGGGAAGGCGAAGCTGGCGATCCGGACGTCGAAGCCAGTGTTCGCGAGCGCGTGCTACGGCTGTGTAAGCAGTTTCCGATCTACGGGCAGATAGGAGTTTCCTGACCCATGCGGTGCCCCTTTTGCGGCCACGAAGACAGCCAGGTGAAGGACAGCCGTCCGAGCGACGACAATTCCGCCATCCGCCGGCGGCGCCATTGTCCTGCTTGTGGAGGACGTTTCACCACTTTCGAACGGGTTCAACTGCGTGAGCTGATCGTGGTAAAAAAGAATGGGCGGCGGGAGCCGTTTGAGCGCGACAAGCTGGAGCGCTCCATCTCTCATGCCCTGCGCAAGCGGCCGGTCGAACCAGAGCGCGTCGATCGGATGATTACCGGGATCGTGCGCCGGTTAGAGAGCATGGGCGAGAACGAGGTTTCGTCGAATGTCATCGGCGAATTGGTGATGCAGGCTTTGGCGAGCCTCGACAAGGTCGCTTATGTGCGGTTCGCGTCGGTGTACAGGAACTTTCGTGAAACCAAGGACTTCGAGGAGCTGATCGGCTCTCTCGAAAGCGCTGACAGGGACTAAGTCGGTACTACGGCTGCTTCCGTAATTCCTGATGGGTTACCCCGCCGGACGACCACTCGAGAATAGCTGTGCGTTCGGGTGACCTGAGCCGCGCTGTTCCCGGGTGATCGAACGGTCCCGAGCCCTCCGGGGTTTGAAGCTTTGCTTCAAATGCTTGCTTGCCAGAGGCGCAGAGCTGCGCCGTCTGTGATGTCTTGCCGGGAACCAGAATCGGCAAGCGCGCCTCGGTCGTGCCTGTCACGCGGGTGCCATGAAAGTTCAGGCTGTTCAGCAGGTAAAGCTGCGGGTTGTTTTCAACGTGCTTCACGCGGCCATGCTCAATCGGCAGACCCGCCGAGAAGAAAAAGTGCCACGACTGCGTGATCGAAGAGCCGGTTTGTACGCATCCTGCGGTAAATTGAATAGCGAGATCGCTCAATGCGAAATGGCCTTGTGCGTCGCCGACCACATCGAAGCTGATCGCGTTCCCATCGGCCGTGTGACCGCTATAAGCACCAGCCTGCTGCTGCGCCGCTGCCGGCGCAATGGGTAACAAGCAAGCGATCGAGGCCGAAGCCGCACACAGATACAAGCTCTTCACACGGGCGTTCATCGCGATCCCCTGAACATGGCCGGCCAACTGCGGTGTTCCATACACCAATCGCCGCGGAAACGGAATGCTGCCAACAATCTGGCGGATTTCCCGTTAAATGCTCATTAAGCTGGGTCCATGGGTAACATGGAACACATGCGGCACGCACTGGCCATAGCCAAGCGGGCTTTGGGACGGGTGGCACCCAACCCGGCTGTCGGTTGCGTAATCGTGTCTCGAGATGGACATGTTGCCGGTCGGGGGTGGACCCAGCCGGGCGGCCGTCCGCACGCCGAGATTGTGGCACTCGCGCAGGCGCAGACCTCTGCCGCGGAGGGCACAGCCTATATAACGCTGGAACCATGTGCCCATCTGGGGCACTCGCCGCCTTGCGCCGAGGCATTGGTCCGTGCGGGCATTAAGCGAGTGATCGCGTCCGTCGAAGATCCCGATCCGCGTGTGAAGGGCAAAGGTTTCGCGATGCTCCGCCGCGCTGGCGTCGAGGTCGTGGTGGGCGTTCTTGCGACGGAAGCTGCCGATCTGAACGCGGGTTTTTTTCTCCGCATCGATAAAGACCGGCCGCTCGTCACGCTGAAAATTGCACAGAGCCGGGATGGCAAGACAATTCCGCCGCGCGGCGCAAACCGCTGGATCACTGGTGAAGAGTCCCGGCGCTTTGCGCATCTGCTACGCGCACAGCACGACGCCGTCCTGATCGGTGTGGAAACAGCCATAGCAGACGATCCGGAACTGACCTGCCGGCTGTCCGGCCTTGAAATTCGTTCACCCGTTCGGATCGTGCTCGATACGCAATTGCGTTTGCCTGCCACAGCGAAGCTCGTGCGCACGGCGCGTGAGATCCCGACGCTGGTATTCACCGCAGCCGATGGGGGCAACGATTTGCGCGCGCTTGGCGTCGAAGTGCTTCGTGTGATGCATGACGAACGCAGAAGGCCCGCGCTTCGGGCCGTGCTTGGCGTGCTCGCCGGTCGCGGTTACACGCGGCTGCTGGTAGAGGGCGGCGCGAGCATCTGGTCACAATTCCTTCGCGAAAGACTGGCTGACAGGCTCGAAATCTTCTCGGCGTGCGTGGACTTAGGTGAATCCGGCGGAGGCACAGTTCCACTGCTCTCAGGGTTGAAGGACAGTTGTGCGCAGACCGGCCGAACGGTGCTCGGCGCGGATGTGCTGGAAAGCTACGCGGTGAGAGCGTAAGAACGCGCTATGTTTACAGGAATTGTGACGGATCTCGGGGAGGTGCGCCGAATCGAAAAGCGTGGCGACACCCACATCGTGATCGGCACGCACTATGAGGCAGGCGAGATTGATTTAGGAGCTTCCGTTGCGTGCTCCGGAATTTGTTTGACTGTCGTGGATAAGGGCAGCGGTGATGACGGTTGGTTCGCCGTTACCGCGTCACGCGAAACCATTGCTAAAACCAATATTGCAGATTGGCTCGTGGGATCAATGGTCAACCTGGAGCGTCCTTTGCGTGTCGGCGACGAGTTGGGCGGCCATATTGTCACCGGCCATATCGACGGCTCTGCCGAGCTCATCCGCCTCGCGCCGGAGGGCGAGTCCACGCGCATGATCTTCGAAATTCCGGCTCCGCTCGCGTCGTTTATCGCGCCGAAGGGATCGATTGCACTGGATGGCGTCTCGCTAACCGTGAACGAGGTGGATGGGGCGCGTTTTGGCGTCAACATTATTCCGCATACGCTAAAGGTAACGAATTTCGGCCAATTGAAGGAAGGCTCGCGGGTGAATGTCGAAATCGATCTTCTCGCCCGTTATATGCGGCGCCTTCTGAAAGCATGAGCATGTTCCGCGGCTATCTTTCCTCCATCGAGGAGCTGATTGAGGAGGCACGCAATGGACGAATGTTCATCCTCGCCGATGCAGAGGATCGCGAAAACGAGGGCGATCTCGTCATCCCCGCGCAGATGTGCACCCCACAGGCAATCAATTTCATGGCCAAACAAGGCCGCGGACTCATTTGTCTTGCATTGACGCAGGATCGCGCCAATCAGCTGCAGATCCCAATGATGACGCAGTTTAACGGCACGCAGCATCAGACCGCCTTCACTGTTTCCATCGAAGCGAAAGAAGGGATTTCGACCGGTATTTCGGCGCATGATCGCGCGCATACTATTTCGGTTGCGATCGATCCAACCAAGGGCCCGAACGACATCATTATGCCTGGTCATGTGTTCCCGCTGGTCGCGCGGCAGGGCGGCAGTCTGGTGCGCGCTGGCCACACCGAAGCCGGAGTCGACATTGCGCGGTTGGCCGGCCTTTATCCCGCCGGCGTGATCTGCGAGATCATGAATGACGACGGCACCATGGCGCGATTGCCGGATCTTGTGGCATTCGCGCAGCTGCACGGATTGAAAATCGGCACCATCGCCGATCTTATCGCCTATCGCCGCCGTTACGATCACTTCGTCGAACGTTCGGTGGAAGTGCCGTTCCAGAGCCACAACGGCGGCGATTGGACTCTGCGTGTCTACACAAACACTTTAGAATACGCCGAGCACATCGCGCTCATCAAAGGCGACATCACCGGCGCAGAACCGGTGCTGGTGCGGATGCATGCCATTAATGTGTTCAGCGATATTCTCGATTGGGCGGAGCACGAGCACGGCGTCCTCGGCACAGCGATGCGTATTATCGGCGAAGCAGGCAGGGGCGTCGTCGTGCTGCTCAGGCAGTCGCGCCCTACCTTTGTGACCGACATGCTGTTGCGGCGGCCGCAGGAGGACGTGGACCGCCGTCGAGTCAAGGAATTCGGCGTGGGCGCGCAAATCCTGCTCGATATAGGCATCAAAAACATGATCCTGTTGACGGACACGCCCGAAAAGAAGGTGGTAGCACTGGAAGGGTATGATCTAAACATCGTCGGCACACATCCAATCCGCGGCTTGCGCCAGGACAACCGCGAGTGAGCCCCCGCATCCTCATCGTCGAAGCTCGATTTTATGAGCATATCTCGGATGCTCTTCTGGACGGCGCAATTGCGGCCTTGAATTCGGCTGGCGCGCGCTTTGAGCGTCTCGCCGTTCCGGGGGCGCTGGAGATACCGCCCGCCATCGCTTTCGCCGCCCACGCCGGCAAGGAGGCCGCACACCCTTATGATGGATATGTCGCACTCGGCTGCATCATTCGCGGTGAGACATATCATTTCGAAATCGTCGCGCACGAGTCGGCACGCGGCTTGATGGATTTGGGATTGCGCCAGAATCTCTGCATCGGAAATGGAATTTTGACCGTAGAAAACGAAGAACAGGCTCTTGTTCGGGCTGCACGTGATCGGCTGGACAAGGGTGGAGATGCGGCACGCGCTTGCCTGACGCTCGTCAATTTGCGCGAGATGATTGGGAAGCGTTCGTGACGATGCAGCCCTCGAACGCGGAACGGCGCGCGGCACGATTGGCGGCCGTCCAGGCCATTTATCAGATGGAACTGACGGGCGAGGATGCGGAATCCGTGGCTCAGGAATTTTGCGAGCATCGCTTCCGCGAAAACGAACGCAAACCGTGCACGCCGGACGAAGCTTTCTTTTCCGATTTGGTTCGCGGCGTGCCGCACCATCAGGTCGAGATCGACCGGGCCATCGTCGATGGATTAGCGGAAAACTGGAAGCTGCAGCGGATCGACTCCATTTTGCGTGCTATCCTTCGGACGGGAATTTACGAGCTCGTTGTTCGCAAAGACGTGCCTGCCAAGGTGGTCATCGATGAATATCTGAATATCGCGCACGCATTCTTTGGAGGCGAAGAGCCGGCGTTCGTGAACGCTTTGCTCGATCGCGTGGCGCATCGGAAGCGCGCCGCGGAGTTCGGAGAAGCACCGCCCGATGATGAACTCCGGTTCTGATAAGCAGCGCCCCGGCGAATTCGAGCTGATTGCCGAGCTGTTGGCACCGCTTGCGACGGAGAGCGGGGCCTTCAGGCTGACGGACGATGCCGCCATCGCAAC
>JAICVV010000381.1 GCA_025935155.1 Alphaproteobacteria bacterium | reverse complement strand
GGATATTTCTCCTCCAGATTGGTGAGAAACACGACATCCGCGGCAGCACCCCGGCCCATGCGCGCGAGCATGACGTCGTAATGCCGCTCGAAAAAAATGTAGGTGACGATCCCCTGAAGAATCACCACCGGCGTGACAATGATAATCAGCGACCGGCCGAAAAGGCCGCGCGGCATCAACCGTTTCAGTGCCCGGAACGGATGTGGGCGGAAGCGCAAGATCAGGCCACCCGGTCCGGCACGAGCATGTAGCCGATGCCGCGCACCGTCTGGATGTAGAGCGGCAGTTTCGGATCGTCTTCAATCTTGCGCCGAAGACGCGTGACCTGCACATCGACAGACCGCTCCAGGCTAACCCCCAGCCGCGTGCAGAGATCCATACGTGAGAACGGCCGGCCGGCATTGGCGGCAAACAGCTTCAGCAAAGTGGCTTCGGAACTGGTGAGCCGCACGGGTTTGCCCTTGCGGCGCAGCTCGCCGCGGTCCGCATCGAACACCGCTTCGCCCATTTTGATTTCGCGATGCGGCTGGACCGGGGGCGCAGCGCGCCGCAGCAATGCGGCGCAACGCAGCACAAGCTCACGGGGCTCGAACGGCTTTGGCAGATAGTCGTCGGCGCCATGCTCTAGCCCTGCAATGCGGTCTTCTGCTTCGCCGCGAGCGGTCAGCATCAGGATTGGGGTTTGCGACTGCGCTCGCACACTCTTTGTCAATTCCAGACCGCTTTCCCCAGGCATCATGACGTCTACGATGAGGAGATCGAAGGCGATGCTCTTCATCAGGACGCGTGCATCCTCTGCGCCCGCCGCCGCCGTTACGCGAAAGCCGTTTTGGGACAGGTATTTTTGCAGCAGCGCCCGCAACCGCTCGTCGTCATCCACGACGAGGACATGGCTGTCTTCTACCCCGTTCAGGCCGGTCATGCTTTGAGGCCGCAGTTTAGACACGGCAATCGCGCTGGCGGGCAGGCCTGCGTTGCGCGGAAACCGGGCATGCAGACGGGCCAGGTCAAGCGCCTTGCTTCTCCCTTGCGCGCGGTTGTAGGGAGCCGGTCAGGTACGGTGGCCACCATGCCCGGCTGGCAGCCGTAAAGGTCTTTCGTGGGGTCCATCCGGCGAGCCTACCAAATCCACGCCTCGCGCGTTAAGGGGAAGACATGGCTGACATCGTTCCGTTCGACGAACGCGAGGGCTCCATCTGGCAGGATGGACGGCTGGTGCCATGGCGCGAGGCGAACATCCATGTGCTCACGCACGGGCTGCATTACGCCTCCAGCTGTTTCGAGGGCGAGCGGGCCTACTCAGGCCGAATTTACAAGCTTGAGGAGCACACGGACCGGCTGTTCGAATCGGCGCGTATTCTGGGAATGAAAATTTCATTCACGCCCGAAGAGATCAGCCGGGCATGTTACGAGGTGGTGGAAGCGCAGGGCCTTGAGGACGCCTATGTGCGTCCGGTGGTGTTTCGCGGCAGCGAGCAGATGAGCGTGGCGGCACCCCTTTCCAGCACGCGCGTCGCGATCGCGGCCTGGCAGTGGCCGTCCTATTTCGACGCCGCACAGAAGATGAAGGGAATCCGGCTCACAGTTTCCAGATGGAAGCGGCCGGCACCCGACACTGCGCCCTACAAGTCGAAGGCCGCGGGCCTTTACATGATCTGCACGCTGTCCAAACACGAAGCGGAGCAGCAAGGATATCACGACGCGCTGATGATGGATTATCGCGGACTCGTCTCCGAAGCGACCGGCGCCAACGTGTTTTTCGTCGATGAGGGCAAGCTGATCACGCCAACGCCAGATTGCTTTCTGGACGGCATCACCCGCCGTTCGGTGATGGAACTGGCGCGTGCGCGGCAGATCCCGGTGATCGAGCGGCACGTATCGCCGGAAGAGCTGGAGCGCTTCACCGAATGTTTCCTGACCGGCACGGCAGCGGAAGTCACGCCCGTGAGCGAAATTGGAGAACATCGCTTTGCGCCCGGGCGGATCACCGAGACCTTGCTGACCGACTATATGGAGGAAGTGCGGCGGCCGGTTTCCAGCGTCAATCTTCGCGCCGCCACCGGCTGAGAGCCGCTTCGTCGGACTGCCGCGCTTCGACCCAGCCTGTGCTGCTCTCGCGCGATTCCTGCTTCCAGAAGGGTGCGCGGGTTTTCAAATAATCCATCAGGAATTCGGCCGCTTCAAACGCCGCGTTCCGGTGTGACGCCGCCACGCCGACAAACACGATGTTGTCACCCGGCGCCAGCATGCCCACGCGATGGAGGACACGCACGGCAATTCCTGGCCAACGGCTTTGCGCTTCTTCGATGTGCCGGGCGATCTCCCGCTCCGTC
>JAICVV010000361.1 GCA_025935155.1 Alphaproteobacteria bacterium | reverse complement strand
CTGCGATCATCGCGTGATTGACGGCGCCACTGGCGCGCGGTTTCTGCAGGCGTTCAAGGGCTTCGTCGAAGAACCGGCTTCGATGCTGCTATAGTCCGGCCGGGCTATGAGCGACATGCAGGCGATCCTCGAGACCGGTGCGGCGGCGGGCATTGAATATGCCGCTTCGCGCATGACCGAACAGGGTGAAAAACCGGGCAAGTGTGCCAATTGCGGCGCGCCGCTGATCGGCCCCTATTGTGCGGTCTGCGGGCAGGAGCGCGACACACACCGCCGCTCGGTCATGGACTTGGTGCACGATCTTATCTCCGACATCGCCAGTTTCGACAGCAGGCTGCTGCACACGGCGCAGGCCTTTCTGCTTCAGCCGGGGGAATTGCCCCGCGCCTTCCGCGAAGGGCGAACGCGGCGGTATGTACCTCCGCTCCGGCTGTACTTCTTCGTGACGCTGGTATTCTTCCTGATTTTGGGCGGCTTCAACATTGCCATCATGCAGCTGCAGGTGGTCGCGACACCGGTGAAGATCATTTACGACGCTAAAGGCGATGCGTTCATCAAGAATCCTGCCTACGACCCGGGTGATCCGGATCAGGGCCGGCTGCCGAAGCTCATCCGTATCTCGAAGGACAAGGCCAAAGACCCGGCGGGGATGTTCAACTTTTCCACGCGGCCGTATTTTTTTCAGCGCATCGGCCGCTACCATTCCGGACTGACGCGCGAAATGCGCGCGCGGATTGAGAAGAACAGGCAGCGCGTCGATCGCGAGATAGCAGGTGGCGCGAAAGATCCCAGAAAAGCAGCCGAAGCGAAGAAGGTTGGCGGCTGGATGGACAAGCACTTTTATGGCGGGCTTTCGCGTCTCGCGGCCGATCCTGCCGCGCTGAACGAACCGCTGACCACATGGATTCCGCGGGTCCTATTTCTGCTCCTGCCGCTGTACGCGCTCCTTTGCGCTGCGTTCTACTGGCGGCAGCGGAAGAAGTTCTATCTGGTGGATCACCTGATTTTTTCGCTGAGTGTCCACACCTTCACGTTCCTCGCGCTGATCGTCGCTGTGGGCCTGGCGCAGCTTGTGTCAGGCGGTCTGGTGTTCTGGTTCTTGCTGGCCTCGATCGGCATTTATGTGTTTCTGTCCATTCACCGGTTTTATGAGCAAAGCTGGTTCTGGACGACAGTGAAGTTCCTCTCAATTTCTGGCATCTACACCATCTTCTTCCTTTTGCCGGCGCTCGGCGCCGTAATCGCCTACGGTTTCCTCTATTCGTGAGAGCGTTATGGATTCCTACGATGTCATCGTGATCGGTTCCGGTCCTGCCGGGTATGTGTGCGCCATCCGCGCGGCGCAGCTGGGCCTGAAAACGGCGATTGTCGAGCGCGATCAACTGGGTGGCATTTGCCTCAACTGGGGCTGCATCCCGACCAAGGCGCTGCTGCGTTCCAGCGAGATCTGGCACCTGATGCATCGGCTGGGCGAGTTCGGCTTTTCGGCCGACAATTTCAAATTCGATCTGGCGAAGATTGTCGAGCGCTCGCGCAAAGTTTCGAAACAGCTTTCTAATGGCGTCGCTTTTTTGATGAAGAAGCACAAGATCGAGGTGATCATGGGCGAGGCGAAGCTGTCCGGCAAAGGCAAAATCACTGTCGCGAAGGATGGCAAGACAACAGAATACGGCGCGAAGAACATTGTGCTGGCGACGGGCGCGCGCGCACGAACGCTGCCAGGGCTTGAGCCGGACGGGCAGCTCATCTGGACGTATCGGGAGGCGATGGTTCCGCCGAGTTTTCCGAAATCGCTGCTGGTTGTTGGTTCCGGAGCCATTGGCATCGAGTTCGCGAGCTTTTATCGCACGCTTGGCAGCGATGTGACCGTCGTGGAGGTGCTCGATCGCGTGCTGCCGGTGGAGGACGAAGAAATTTCCCAATTCGCGCACAAAGCCTTCGTGAAGCAGGGGATGAAGATAAAAACTGGGACGACCGTGGTGGGGCTGGAAAAGCGCTCGGACAGTGTGGTCGCGACCCTCAAATCGATAGATGGGAAATCGGAAACCTTGACGGTCGATCGGGTAATCCTCGCCGTCGGCATTGTGGGGAATGTCGAGAACAATGGCTTCGAACAAACAGGCGTGAAGGTGGAGCGCACGCACGTTGTAGCAGACAAGTGGGGCGAAACGAGCGTTCCCGGAGTGTGGGCGATCGGCGATCTTGTCGGGCCGCCGTGGCTCGCGCACAAGGGCATGCATGAGGGTGTGATCGTGGCCGAGCGTATTGCCGGCGTGAAAGGCGTGCATCCGCTGAACACCTCCAATGTACCCGGCTGCACCTATTGTTATCCGCAAGTCGCGAGCGTGGGACTGACGGAAGCCGCCGCCAAAAAGCTTGGGCGCAATATTCGGGTGGGCAAGTTTCCTTTTATCGGCAACGGCAAGGCGATTGCGCTCGGCGAACCGGAAGGGTTGATCAAGACTGTATTCGACGCCGATACGGGAGAATTGCT
>JAICVV010000229.1 GCA_025935155.1 Alphaproteobacteria bacterium | reverse complement strand
GTCCTTCAGCCGCGCCCCGGCATCTTCAATCGCCTCAACTTCCAGCCCAATGCTCGTCAGTTTTTCCGCAACCGCCTGCGCATCCGCTTCGGTTTCCAGGTGATCCTTCAGCCAGGAGAGGGTGAATTTCATGGCGCGGCTCCTTTCCTCCCCCGTTTACGGGGGAGGTGGATCGCCGCACAGCGGCGAGCCGGAGGGGGGACAACGTGCGATCCCCCCTCCGCCTCGCTGCGCTCGGCTCCCCCGTAAACGGGGGAGGAAAGACATGCCCTTGCGATCGCCCTGTTGCAGCATCCGCTCATCGCGACAGCCCTCCGTCGAGAGTCGGGATGTCGAGTGGGGCGAAGCCGAAATGCGTGAGCCAGCGGATATCGGACTCGAAGAACGGGCGGATGTCCGGAATGCCATACTTCAGCATGGCGAGGCGATCGATGCCGCCGCCGAAGGCGTAGCCCTGATATTTTTCCGGATCGATGCCGCACATCGCGAGCACCTTGGGGTGCACCATGCCGGAGCCGGCCAGCTCCAGCCAATCGTTGCCCTGGCCAAAGGCGATCTTGCCCGGCACGGAGCGGTCGCAGCGCAGATCCCATTCCACGGATGGTTCCGTGAACGGAAAGAAGCTGGGTCTCGCCCGCAGCTCTACCTTCTCCACCTCGAAGAAGGCCTTGCAGAATTCCTCCAAGGTCCATTTCAGATGACCGAGGTTTGTCACCTCATCGATCACCAAGCCTTCGAACTGGTGGAACATGGGCGAGTGCGTGGCATCGGAATCGACGCGGTATGTCCGTCCCGGCGAAATGATGCGGATCGGCGGCTTCTGGTTGAGCATTGTGCGCACCTGCACCGGCGAGGTGTGCGTGCGCAGCACGTGCCTCGAACCATCGGCTTGCGGCGACACATAAAAGGTGTCGTGCATCTGCCGCGCCGGATGATCCGGCGGGATATTCAGCCTGGTGAAATTGTAATCGTCGAATTCGACATCCGGCCCTTCGGCGACCGCGAATCCGAGATCGGCGAAAATCGCGATGATTTCGTCCAGCACCTGTGACACGGGATGAATTGTGCCCTGCGGCTCCGGCCGGACGGGCAAGGTGACGTCGATCCGTTCGGAGGCGAGCCGCGCGTTTAGTGCCTGCCCCTGCAGTTCGGATTTGCGTGCTGCAATCGCTTCGCTGATGCGGTCGCGAAGCGTGTTGAACTGCGGACCCTTTTCCTTGCGCTCCTCCGGCGACATGCCGCCGAGCGTCTTCAGCAGTTCGCTGATCGAGCCCTTCTTGCCGAGCGCGGATACACGCACCTGCTCGAGCGCAGCTTCATCCGAGGCGGCGGCAATGGCGTCCAGAATGTCGCGCTGAAGAATTTGAATGTCAGGCATCGCACTTCCGATTTACTTGGGCACGAGCAGGTAGGCCATTTCGGTTCCTCCCCTGCGAAGCGGGGGAGGTATCGAACGAGCGAAGCGAGTGAGACGGAGGGGGCATTCGCATGCGCCCCCTCCACCGCCTTCGGCGGTCCCCCTCCCCCGCTTCGCGGGGGAGGAGCCTTAGCGGCTAGGCGGACGCCTGATCCACCAACGCCTTGAAGGCCGCGGGCTCGTGAATCGCGAGGTCCGAGAGCACCTTGCGGTCGATCTCGATCCCCGCTTTGGCGAGCCCGCTGATAAATCGGCTGTAGGTGAGGCCGTGCTCGCGGCAACCCGCATTGATCCGCTGGATCCAAAGCGCCCGGAAATTCCGCTTCTTCAGCTTGCGGCCGATGTAGTTGTGCTGCAGCGAGCGATCGACCGCGGCATTGGCGGTGGTGATGTTGTTCTTGCGGCGGCCGCGGAAACCTTTGGCTTGCGCGAAAACCTTCTTGCGGCGGGCGTGGCTGGGGACGGCGCGTGGGGCGCGTGACATGGGTCAGGCCTCCTTACGACGCGTATGGCATC
This sequence comes from Alphaproteobacteria bacterium, assembly GCA_025935155.1. Lineage (GTDB taxonomy): Bacteria > Pseudomonadota > Alphaproteobacteria > Micropepsales > Micropepsaceae > Rhizomicrobium. The sequence continues at coordinate 2,332 of JAICVV010000229.1, read as the reverse complement.
CAGCGCTCGACGCGCTGGGTTTCGGATTTGGAGAGATCCCCCTTCAACTCCTTGCGAGTGCGCTTGGATTTGCTGATCAGCCGGTGGCGCTTGTACGCCTGCCCCGTTTTGATCTTGCCATTGGCGCTGAACCGGAAGCGTTTTTTGGCGCCCGATTTGGTTTTCATTTTGGGCATTTTGCATCTCCTTGGAGCGCTGGCTCCGGTCGCGTTTCGAGGGCGGCCACGGCATGCCCTTACGCCGGGCGCCCGAAGAGCGGCGGGTTATACGGAAAGTTGCCGGAAATTCAAGCGGAACTGGCCCCGAGGCGGGCTATGGTGCGGTTATGATTCAGAGCCTGCCCATCCGGTACCGGCAGTTCGCCCGTTGCATTTTTTTGCCGGCCTTGGCCGTGGTCGTCTGGGGCGAGTTGATGCCCAGCACCCACGGCCCCCCGGTCATCTGGGACAAGCTCGAGCATTTCACCGCCTATTTTGGCCTCGCCGGAATCGCCACGGTGGCACTCGGCCGGCTGCGCCCCTCGGTGTGGGCTGCCATAGGACTGGCCTCATTTGGTGGAATTCTGGAAATCGTGCAAAGTTTCGTGGGCCGCGATGCCGAATGGGGTGACGAGTTCGCCAACATTGTGGGCGTGTGCGCCGGGGTTGCTGCAGGATGGCTGAGCGTCGCGGCGGTGCAACGGCTGGCGGAACACCGCAGTAACAAAGGGGAAGAACGACATGAGCATGTTCGATGAATTCAAGAAATTTGCCATGCGCGGCAACGTGCTGGATCTGGCAGTCGGCGTGGTCATCGGTGCCGCCTTCACCGGCATCGTTAACTCGCTGGTGAAAGACATCATCATGCCGCCGATCGGACTGGCAATGGGCGGTGTCGACTTCTCGAACTTCTACGTCGCGCTGAAGGGCCCACATCCTGAAACGCTTGCAGAGGCGGCGAAGGCCGGCGCGGTGACACTGAATTATGGTGTGTTCGTGAATGCAGTTATCAACTTTATCGTCGTGGCCATTGCGCTGTTCATCCTGATCCGTGCGATCAACCGTATCACTACCCCGGCTACGCCGAAGGAGGCTGTCGAAGCCGCGCCTCTGCCGCCGCCGGAAGAGGTGCTGCTGCTGCGGGAAATTCGCGATCAGTTGAGAGCCCGCTAGCGGCTACGTACCGGCCGCTTGCTTCAGCAGTTTCTTTGAGGCGATCTGGCGCCAGCGGCGCTCCAGCATGCCGCGCAGGGTTTTCGCGTCGAGCTTGTGGAGGCGCGCCAGCACGCTCGGATAATTCTGGTAATGCGGTGTGATGTGGAATAGCTCGGGATCGCTTTCCAGCAGCATCTCGCGTTCGTCGATCGAACCGACTACCAGCACCAGCGAATTGTCCTCGCTGCGCAGGCGCGTGAAGAATTTCTTTTCGATCTTGAACGACGGATAGCCATAGGACGTGCTTTCGTATGCGCCGGGGAACGACATCGCTATCTTTGTCGTCTGCGCTTTGGTGAGCGGCATCGCCTCCTCCGCTATTTCGAGAACACAGTTGCGCCGCGCGAATCGGAGGTGAGCTCGATCACGGCAGCCAAGCGCTCTGCCGCACATTTCGCAAATTTCAATGTCACCGCTTTGCGGCGGCTGGGATGCAGCTGCCACTCGGGTGAAGGCCGCACAATCGCGCCACCGTAGCGGTCCGCCACGATCAGACCGGTGCCGGCTGGCACGAACTCATCGGGAAAATCTGGCGGGATGGCGAAATAGAACCGGTCGCAAAATTCAAGGTACTCCGGCCATTTTCTGTCGCCCTTCAGGTCGGCCAATGATACCTTGATTTCCACGCCTGCCAGGGAGCCGTCCCCGCTGAGCGCCGCCACATCCAGCCTGCGGCCGTTCGCCAGGGTGAACTCCAGGATAGGGCTATAGCCCTCCTGAATGAGGAGGCGGCTGGTGCCGCGCGCCACGTCGGCAGCGGTGGTTCCGGTCATCGCATCATTGGAACATTTAAAGAACCTGATCGCAACTGTTTGCGGCGGAACTGCCGCGCGAGAGCCGTGTTTGCCATAATCATGGCCTTCCGGCAGCAATTTGTTCCTTCGGCAGAAACATCGTCCGGTCTGGCACAAGTCTTAGAGCGCAATATCCGGCTCCTGCACGCGCGCAATCGGGAAGAAGAGGCGCGGGCCGGTGCGGAGGAGCGCGTGGCAAGGGCGGTCACCGATTTCACCGGCAGCATGCTGTTCGTCTATCTGCACATTGCGATTTATGGCGCATGGATCGTGTTCAACTTGCACTGGATTCCGGGGGTTCCGGCGTGGGATCCAACTTTCGTGATTCTGGCGATGATCGCATCC
>JAICVV010000188.1 GCA_025935155.1 Alphaproteobacteria bacterium | reverse complement strand
TTTGCCGCTGAACGCGCCCTTGAGCACGCGGCCGCGCATGTCGCCGGTGTCGTGATCGAGCTCCATCTCCAGCCAATCGGTGGCGACACGCGTGGCCTGCCCCGCTTGCGGAGGCGGCCCGCCGCCGCCGGGATGCGGGAAGTGCCAATGCGGCCAGCCACCGGGCCACACGCGGCCGCCGGTGAACACGCCATAGGCCATGCTGCCCAGCAGCACGGCTGCAGGCACGATTCCGCGCACCAGAAAGAAGGCCCCGGCGAGCACCAGCGCGCCGGCGGCGAGATAGCGCAGGCCTTTTACCAGCGACTTCGGATCGGCGCGGGTGAAGCCGTGCAGCAGAATGAGAATGAGGACCAGCGCGAAGGCGCCGATCAGGAGATCGATCATTCGCGCTTTGTGCCGATGGCGCGGGCCAGCCGCAACACCTCGCCGCCGCTGAGTTCGGCGAAGCGGTTGAGCGCAGCGCCGCCGCCCGCCGCATACACCGCCGCTGCACGCAGCAGTTCGCGCAGCTGTTTTGCCGAACCGGAGTTGAAGCGCGCATACACGCCATGCGTCAGCCGCGCCACTTCGCGGAAGACCTCAGCCGCGTTCGGATCGTCGCCTTCATGGAACATGAACGCCGGCACCCCGAGGAGCGCCAGCGCGCCTGCCTCCTTCGCCACAACTTCCGGATTCTCCTCGAAGCAGTCTCCAACATAGACCAGTGTGCCCACCTTGGTGCGCCGCGCTTCCTCCGCCGCGTGATGCAGCACCCGGCGCAATTGGGTGAAGCCGCTGCGGGTCCTCACCTCGCGCATACGCGCAGCGAGCGCCGATGGCGTGGTGGTCCATTCGCTTGCCTCAAATTCTCCGCGGCCGCGGAAATAGACGAGCTGCACGCCGAGGCCGCCGATGGATTGCGCCACCTCGAACATGTCGCTCTGGATTTCGGTGGCCGCATCCCAGGTGGGCTGCCGGCTCATGGTGGCGTCCACCGCGAAGATCAGCCGGCCTTTCACTTGTGCGAGCGTGGGTGTTTTCGCCGCCTTGTCGAGGAAGGCAGCGATGTCCTTCGATGACGAACGTCTGACGGGCAGATTGGCCATAATCCCTCCAGCCAAGATGTTGGCGCTGTATGGCGAAAATCCAAGCACCGGTTCCTCCCCCGCAAAGCGGGGGAGGGGGCCCACGCGAAGCGTGGTGGAGGGGGCGGGCGCGTCCGCCCCCCTCCCCGCCTTCGGCGGTACTCCCCCCGCTCGCGGGGGGAGAGCCAAGTGCGTTGACGAATCTAAGCGACCGCCGAAACAGCCTCCCGCGCCTGTTGCGGCAGGCCGAGCGCATGGACCAGCTCGCGCACCTCCTGGCGGGCGGCTAGCGTGGACATGGAAAGGGAAACGCTCAGGCCCGGCTGCGGCAGGTCGAGCATGGTGAGTCCTATCGGGAACAGCTCCCGGAAGATCACCCGCTCGCCGAAGCCTTTGGTCGCCCGGAAGCCGATGCGCTGCGCCAAGGTGGTAATGGCGTCCGCCAGCCGTTTCTTGTTGCGGGCCTCTGTAGACGCGACGCGATTGCGCATCACCACCCAGTCGAGCGCGGGCTTCCTCGCCATCAGGCGGCGCTTGCGGATATCCCACACCAGATCGCTGTAGACGCTCGGCCCCTTGATCTGAAGGGTCGCGGGATCGGTGCGGGCCAGCAGATCGAAATCCACGAAGCTGTCGTTGAGCGGGGTGACCAGCGTATCGGCGGCCGCATGACCGGCGCGGGAGAGCGGCGTGTCGGCACCGGGCGTATCGACGACCAGGAATTCAAAGCGCGGCGCGGCACTGGCGAACAGCTCAGAAAGTGCTTGTACACCGTCTTCCAAGCCATTGTTGTTGGGCAGTTTCAGGAGTTCGGGTGACGGCAGATCGCGGCCGGTCTTGGTACGCCATTCTGCGCGATTTTCCAGATGACGGCTGAAGCTGCGCTGGCGTACATCAAGGTCGATGGCACCCACACTGCGCCCCTCTCGAGCCAGCATCACGGCGACATGAAGGGCGGCGGTCGTTTTCCCCGACCCGCCCTTCTCGTTCCCGAACACAACAACATGGGCCATGGCCTAGCGCCCTCTCGACTCAATTACACATCATTCCCCTTCCCCCCTTGTGGGGAAAGGTTGTACAAAATACCAGATTCTGGTACCACGAAAGCATGAGCAAGAGCACATCCTTCAGCCTGGGCGATCATTTCAGCGCCTTCATCGAAGAGCAGGTGGCGGAGGGCCGCTATGGCTCCGCCAGCGATGTGGTGCGCGCAGGGCTTCGCCTGCTTGAGGAGGAAGAGGCCAAGCTCGCCGCTTTGCGCGCAGCATTGAATGAAGGTGAGCGGAGCGGACCGGCCAAACCGTTCGATGTCGAGGCCTTTTTGCGCCGGAAGCGCAAGTCGAAAGCGGCATGAGGCGCTACCGCCTTTCACCCGCGGCCCGATCCGATCTCGATGAAATCTGGACATACTCAGCCGAGCATTGGGGCATGGATCGCGCAGACAGGTATATCCGCGACCTGATTGGCGCTGTCGAAAAGATCGCGTCCGGGAAGCGGCGCGGCCGTGCGAGCGACGATATTCGCCCCGGATATTTCCGATGCGCGTGCCAATCGCACGTCATCTTCTACAAGCTGACGGCCGATAATGTTGATGTCATCCGCATCCTGCACCAGCGCATGGATTTCACCCGCCGCCTCTAGGCATTCGCCTTTCGTGGGGCAAACCGTCCGGAGCCGTCACGCATGTAGGCACTTCCGATGGGCGTATTTAGTAGCACGACAATTGCAGGTTCATAGTTTGCGATAGTGTTCACGTCGTACAGCTCGAAGTTTGCAGGCTTGTCGGTGTATTCCTCAGATTCATCGCCTGCAAAAAATCTCCAACCGCTATCAAGCTCGTTGTCTGGCTTCTCACGATACATGTAGCCAACGGGCTGACCGTCTACGGTTATCCGATCAGACGCCAATACAAGACCCGTGGCCTAACGCGAGGGGCCGAATCTCACCTGCATCGAGCACGAATGTTTTTGTGGTCAAATCCCATCTCCCGCACCGCCCGCGAGGAGAGAGGCGTTGCCGCCGGCCGCGGTGGTGTTGACGGTGTAGGTGCGCTCCAGCGCAAAGCGCAGCAGGTAGTGGGGGCCGCCCGCCTTAGGGCCCGTGCCGGAGAGTCCCTCCCCACCGAAGGGCTGCACGCCTACGACGGCGCCGATCTGGTTGCGGTTCACGTAGACATTGCCCACCTGCACCCGGTCACGGATGAATTTGGCGGTTTCGTCGATGCGGCTGTGGATGCCAAGCGTGAGGCCGTAGCCGGTGGCATTGATGGCATCGCACACCTCTCCGAGGCGATCTGCCGAATAGCGCACGATATGCAGGATCGGCCCGAACACTTCCCGCTTCAGCACGCCGATGGAATCGATGGCGAACACATGCGGCGGGAAGAACACGCCGTCCTTCAGCGACGGGTCGACCGGCAGCTTGCGCAGCAGCTTGGCTTCGCGCGTCATCTTATCGGCATGCTGCTGCAAACCATCGCGCGCGTCCTCGTCGATCACCGGGCCGATGTCGGTGGACAGGTCGAACGGGTCGCCGAGCGATAGCTCGTCCATCGCGCCCAGGATCATCTCCTGCATCTTGTCGGCGGTGTCTTCCTGCAGGAACAGCACGCGCAGCGCACTGCAGCGCTGGCCCGCGCTGTCGAAGGCCGAGGCGTTGACATCGCGCGCCACCTGCTCCGGCAGCGCGGTTGAATCCACGATCATGGCGTTCATGCCGCCGGTTTCCGCGACGATAGCCGGCAGCGCGCCGTCGCGCGCGGCGAGCGCGCGGTTAATGGTGATGGCCGTTTCAGTCGAGCCGGTGAACGCCACACCGGCAAGGCGATTGTCCGACAACACGATGCGGCCGATTTTCGAGCCGCGGCCGGGCAAGAGATGCAGTGCCTCGCCCGGTACACCGGCATGATGCATCAGCCGGATGGCGGCGGCGGCGATCAGCGGCGTCCGCTCGGCGGGTTTGGCAAGCACCGTGCAGCCGGCGGCGAGCGCGCCCGCCACCTGGCCGCTGAAAATCGCCAGCGGAAAATTCCACGGCGCCACACAGAAGAACGGCCCACGGCCGTGCAGCATCAGCTCGTTGGACTCCCCGGTTGGGCCGGGCAGCTGGATGGGGTGTTCGAATTTCTCGCGCGCCTGATGAGCGTAGTAGCGCAGCAGGTCGGCCGCTTCGCGCACTTCGCCGAGCGCGTTCGGCAAGGTCTTGCCGCCCTCGCGCACGGCGATGGCCATGAGATGGGCTCGGTTCTCTTCGAAGAGATCGGCGGCGCGTTCGAGGATTTCCGCGCGCGCATCGCCGCCGAGCGCGTCCCATTCGCGATGCGCGCGGCAGGCCGCTTCCAGCGCAGCCTTCACATCGTCGTCGGTGACTTCCGAAACTTCGCCGATTTTGCGCGTGCGGTCGGAGGGGTCGAACACCGGATGCTTCGGGTGAGCCGGTTCCTTGCCCGAGATAATCGGGCCCGCGGTTTGCGGCCGCTGTAGGCTGGCGCGCATGGCATCCAGCATCGGGAAGGCCACCGCCGGATTGCTCCACAGGAATCCGGAGGAATTCTTCCGGTCCGGCAGCAAATCGATGGGTTTTGGAATGTTCGGGTTGCGGCGCGGATGTTTGGTGATGAGCCGCTCCGCCGGATCGGCAATAATATCCTCGAGCGGCGCGTCTTCGTCCGCCAGCCGGTTGACGAAGGATGTGTTGGCGCCGTTCTCCAATAGGCGCCGCACCAGATACGCGAGCAAATCTTCATGCGTGCCGACCGGCGCATAGATGCGCGTGCCGCCGCCCGCCCGCGATTTTCGTACGTCGCGGTAGAGCTCGTGTAAGGATTCGCCCATGCCGTGCAGGCGCTG
>JAICVV010000297.1 GCA_025935155.1 Alphaproteobacteria bacterium | reverse complement strand
TTGTATCGGTCGCACACGATCCCACCTACACCTATGATCCCAGCCGCGTGACGTTCGGCCCGAAATCTGCCGGCGTGCTGAAGATTGCGCCTGGTCCGAACAATCCCGTCGGCACAACCTGGATTGCGCTGAGTGTCGAAACCTACGGCATTCACGGCACCCCCGATCCGGATCTGGTGGGCAAGACGGCGTCGCATGGCTGCATCCGTCTCACCAACTGGGATGCGGCCGATCTCGGTAGGGCGGTGAAGAAGGGAACGCCGGTCGATTTCGTCGGCTCCGCGAAATCGAAGGCAACGTGACGATCACGACTCTCCTTTCGCTATATGAACACCAGCCTCCATTTCGGGATGGTGTCGCCACACGAACTATTTTGTAGAGGATGGTGCGTTAAGCTGGGCAACGCCTTGGGAATCTGCAGCAACCGGAGTTTTGCCGTCGATCCCCTCGCTCCCATTCTCCGGCTCGAGATAATCGCCCACCGGATGATTCGGATCTTGTGAGAGAGTAGACGATAGCAGATACCCCAACGCCCCGCCGCCATAGAGCGGCCCGGAGTAGCGTGTCGCGGCCACATACAGTGTCTGCTGGTTTTTCAGGTCGAGAGTCACCGCGGCTGGAGGCCCATATGTACCCCAAATACTCTTGATCTTTCGTTCGGCGATATAGAGGCCGGATGGCACATCGATCACCAAGAACTCACCGTGGCTTACCTTGCCGACGTCGATGCCATTGAGAAAAATCTCGAAGGAATTGAGCATATGTGGACCAGGGTAAAAGTAGATGCGACCTTTGCCTGGTGCCAACGGCGTCTGCTGTGCCGCAGATGCACTACAAATCGTGCACCCGACAGCGATAACCAAAGCGGCTGCACGGTGTGTGGACCTCATAGAATCTCCTTAAGGTGTAAAGTGCCGAATAGAATAGGCTTCAAAAATGCTCACGCAAATAGAGTGATTGAGGAGCGTGGACGCGCATCGGACGCGCCGATGAGGGCAGGATTGCAAGAGCGACTCCGGTCACACACCCAACGCCACGAAATCGCGGAAGTGACGCTTGCCGCCAAGCGCGCGCTTGTACTCCTCTTGCCGAGAATGTTCTCGTCCAGCACCATATCGGTGCAGCGGTAGTCCTGGAAGAACTCGGCGATGCGCTCGGGCGGCGGCAACACGCAATCGCGGATGTAATTGGTATTGAAGATGAGCTGCCGCGCGGCACGTGGATCGGTGTTGCGAAGGAAGTAGTGCACGCCAAGGCGAAGATCCTTGAGACTGAACTCCGCGAATTTTCCGGCGTGGCGACGTAGGGGTAGAAATCGTATTCGGCCAGCGCCTTGCCCTGCTGGCGCTTGCGCTCGCGATAGCGGCCAATGAGAAAGCCGCCTGCCAGCAGCACCAGAGACGTCAGCACATTGGTGAAAATCGAGCCGAACCAGTCCGCGGCGAATGCCATGGCGGTACCCTCCCCTGCCTCCGATTCGTGAGTATAGGCCGCCCAAATTGCACGGCGCCCCAGAGCGGGCGCATAATGGTCGCCGCGACAGGGAGGACAGGTATGCTGGTGGCTACGACGGAGCGGGTGGCGGGATACCGCGTGAAGCAGACGCTCGGGCAGGTGTTCGGCGTCGTGGTGCGTTCCCGCGGCCTGGGCGGGAACATCCTCGCGGGGCTGCGCTCCATCGCGGGCGGCGAGATCCACGAGTACACGCAGCTGCTGGAAGAGACGCGGCGGCAGGCCGTGGATCGCCTGGTGCGCAACGCCACCGCCATGGGCGCCGATGCGGTGCTCATGATGCGCTTCGATTCCTCCGAAATCGGCCAATACATGAGTGAGATCGTGGCATACGGCACGGCCGCCATTCTGGAGCCGGACAATGCTGCGTAGCTGGACGATTCTGATCGCGCTGATTGTGTTCGTGTGCGGCGTAGCCGCGCTGTTCGCGCACATTCCGCCGGGCTTCGTGTTCGCCTGCTGGGGCGCGGTGATTGTGCTGTCGATCGTCTACGAGCGCTTCCGCTACAAGCCGCTGGAGCGGGACACGCCCGGCGCCGGTTGGACCAAAACCGCCGAGCGCTTCATCGACGACGAAACCGGCGCGCCGGTGACGGTGTGGCTCGAACCCAAAACGGGCGAACGCCGCTACGTCCGCGGCTAGGGCGGTGGTATTCGCGGAAGCGTGATCGGCTTTGCGCCATTTCGTGCTTGCGCGTCGCGGCCATTGCTTTAGGAGCCACGGCCAAAACAAGGGGATTTCCGATGTTTGCGTTGCGTTGCGCTTTGTTGGGTTCTGTTGCGGGGCTGGCGGTTTCGATTGCTGCACAGGCCGCGGTGCTGGTGCCGGTACCCGCCGCACCGAATTCTACCGTTACCACCGTCTTCGGCGTCAACGATCGGTATCAGATCGCCGGCAGTTATATCGGCAAGGATGATGGCATCGAGCACGCGTTCTTCGGCACCCTCGATGGCAACTATTCGAGCTTCGATGCGGGCGACGGGGGCACCGAAGCGCGCGGCATTGCCAACAATGGCGACATCGTCGGCTTCACGAATTCGCAAAGCGGTGTCACCTCGGATCAGCCGGTGTTCGAAATGTTCGACAACGGAAAAATCCGCATCGTTGACGGCATCTTCGGGCGCGCCCAGGGAATCGAGAACACGAAGGGCCGCTTCGCCGGGACACGCTGGGACTTCAACAATCACCAGGCCGTCGCGTTTGTTGGCAAGCGCGGTCAGTACAGGCACGATGTGCGCATCCCCGAAGTGCATCAGGCGAGCGAAGCCAATGGCATCAACAGCGCCGGAGTTGTGGTGGGCGATTACTTCCGCCCGCCCACCCACGGTTTCATCGGCAGCGGCAATAAGATGCAGACGGTGGATTATCCTTCCGATCAGGCTACAGGCACGGCGATGGAAGGCATAAACGACAGCGGACAGGCCGTGGGCCAGTGGGTCGATTCCGCAGGCAACACGCACAGTTTCCTGCTCGATATTGCCAGCAATACTTTCACGGACATTAACGTGAGCGGCGCCACCAACGTATACGCCTGGAACATCAACGGCGCGGGTGCCGTGGCTGTATCGAGCGATGCGGGCTCGTTCCTGTGGTGCAAGAAGGCACGTCAGTGTCCGGCCGGAGGCGCGGCTGTTGCGGCGCCAGAGCGCAAGGCGAATCCAAAATAATTCCGAGTGAGCGAGAATTATCCTCCCCCGTTTACGGGGGAGGTGGCTCGCGTGACCCCGGATTTAATCCGG
>JAICVV010000388.1 GCA_025935155.1 Alphaproteobacteria bacterium | reverse complement strand
GGTCGAAATCATGACAGGCGGGTAGGCGACTCCGGGCTTCACATGCTGGGTGGAATCCATCGCGTAAAGGTTCCTGAATCCTTCCTCCGTCTTGATGGTGCCGAATTCCGGAATGTTCGGCGGCCCATTCGGCGTGAATTCCGACCGGATCGTATTGGCCGATGGCACCACATCGATTACGCCGGCAAACAGGTCGGGCCGTTCCGTCATGGCGCGGCCCATGGTGATGCCGCCGGCCGAACCGCCCAAGATGAACAGCTTGTCTTTGGTGGTGATGCCACGCGCAATGACGTCCTCGCCGCAGGCGATCAAATCCTCCCAGGTGTTGTGTTTGTTGGCGTCCTTGCCACCGAGCCGCCAGGCTTCGCCCAGCTCGCCGCCGCCGCGCACGTGGCACACGCCGTACGTTATGCCTTCCTTCATGGCCACCGCGCGCCGTGAGCTGAAATCGGCAAGTTCCGAAATGCCGTACGATCCGTACGCCTCGATAAGCGTGATCTGCGGCGTGGCCGCTTTCTTCGGCTGCACCAGCGATAGCGGCACCATTGTGCCGTCATGCGCTTTCGCTTCGAGATTGCTTACGACGAAATTCGCCGGGTCGATATCGCCATGCACCCCGAGCTTCAGATCGGTGAAGCGCCTGGTTTGTGGATCGTACCGGTATTCCGAAGGCGGCTGGACCCAGCTGGAGAAGGCGATCGTAATGCCGGGTTTGCGCGGATCGCTGAAAGTCTCGGAAATGTGCCCCTTGGATGGGAGCGCGATCTCTTCGACCTGTTTGGTGCCCGCGGGTACGCGCAGCAGCTGCGAATAGGCGCCATGCCGGACGGCAACGTAAACGCCGTCTGACGCGGCGTGCACGTCTTCGATCACGCGATCCGGCTGCGCCGGCACAACAACGGTGGCGGTCGAAAGCGGAGCGCCCGCCTTGACATGCAGCACCTGAAATGTCGGCGCGTTGTGGTGCGAAAGCAGATAGACGTCATTGCCACGGACATCGAGACGTGTAACGTCATCGCTGCGCTCCACGAACGGTTTCCACGGCGCGTCGGGGTTGCTCGCGTCTTTCGCCGGCGCGCTCCACAGTTTGATTTCGTTCTGCACGCCATTGATGGAGGCAAGCAGCGCGACGGGCGAGCCGGGGTTGATCTGCACCGCCGGTGTTTCGTCCGGTGCGAAGCTAATCCCGCTGCCAATGCCGTTTCCGGCCACAGCAATTGGCGCGGATTTCATGTCCCACACGTCGGCCGTAGAGTTCTTGTACTTGTCGATCGGGTCTTCGCCCGGCGCGAGCTGCTTCAGGCGGATAAAATAGACGAGGTTCGAATCGTTGCTCCATGCGGTGGCGCCGAAGTCGGCGCGATCTACCGGTCCCGCAATCTGTTTGCCGGTTGCAGCATCATACACGTACAGGGATGCCGCTTCCGACCCGCCCTGCGAGATGCCGACGGCGGCCTTCGTTCCATCCGGAGACGCAAGGAAATAGTTGATCGCAAACGGCACGCCGCCATGCGCCGCGCGAATGGCCGCCACATCCACAAGGGTGCGAGTGCCTTTTGAGTCGCGGACCATCAGATTGAAATTGTCGGCGCCCGGCGCGCGCTCCTCATAAAAGGCCCGGCCGCCATACGATGCGAAAGACTGAATAAAGCCGAAGCTGCCGGTAAACGCGGCTACCCGCTTCGCCAGAGCGGCATGCGGCGCGATCACGTCCATCACGCTGCGCGTATAATCGCCTTGCGCCTTCATCCAGGCCTTCGTTTCCGGGCCCATCTGCTCCATGTAGCGGTAATTGTCGGTGACCTGCTGACCGAATATCGTTTCCGTGACAGGACGCGCCGGGGGCGGCGGAGGCTGTGCCGGTCCGCCGATTGGCGCGAGCGGATCGGTTACGGTGGCGGCCAAAGCAGTAAAGGCAGCGGCGCAGGTTGCGCAGCAGAATGCGGCGGCAAATTTCATGATTGCATCCCCTCGGCAGACGACGGCTTATAGCCGGAAGCGGCCGTTGCCTTCAAATGGCCTAGGCCATGCTCACGTCTGACATTTTGGACAATAAAAAGTGGAGCGGCCTGCTTGGACAATGCGCCTGATCGTGCCGCGGCACCCATTGGGGCACGGTTTCCCTTCGCGGTCGTACACCGCGAAATGATGCTGGAAATTTCCCAGCTCGCCGTTCACCCGCTTGTGATCGCGCAGCGAGGAGCCACCCGCTTGAATGGCGTCGCGCAGTACGGCCTTAATGGCTGCTACCAGCGCCGGTAGCGCTTTTGTCGGGATGC
>JAICVV010000387.1 GCA_025935155.1 Alphaproteobacteria bacterium | reverse complement strand
GGGCGAGTCCCACACTTCCAGCTTCAGCTCCAGGCTGAGCGGCACGCCGCCGAACGCGGTGCCTTCAAGGCGGATGTACGCGTTCTTCCGGTCTGTCAGCCAGGGGATGTGATCGCTCGGGCCAATGTGGATGTTCTCGGAGGCAAGCGGAATATCGAGCTGGCTGTTTACCGCGCGGGTTTTCGAAATTTTCTTGGATTGCAGCCGCTCGCGCTCCAGCATGTTGAGGAAATCGGAATTGCCGCCGAAGTTCAGCTGATAGGTTCGATCCACCCGAATGCCGCGTTCCCGGAAGAGATTGGTGAGCACGCGGTGCACGATGGTAGCGCCTACCTGGCTCTTGATATCGTCGCCAACGAGCGGAAGTCCGCGCTCCGAAAAGCGCGATCGCCATTTTTCGTTGGATGCGATGAACACCGGAATGCAATTGACGAATGCGCAACCCGCTTCCAGCGCCCGTTCGGCATAGAATTCCGTGGCGCGTTGAGAGCCAACCGGCAGATAGGAAACGAGAACGTCAGTCCGGGAATCGCTGAGCACCCGCGTTACATCCGCTTCCGGCGCGTCGGACTCGTCGATTTCGTCGCGCAGGAATTTACCGAGCCCATCCAGCGTCGGCCCGCGTTGCACTATAACGCCTGTCCTGGCGACCTTCGCGAAGCGCGCGGTGTTGTTGGGTTCCGCAAAAACCGCTTCGGCGACATCGCGGCCGACCTTGGCAGCGTTGATGTCAAATGCAGCGGATATCGCGATATCGCCCGGCCGGTAGCCGCCGACTTCGGCATGCATTAAACCCGCGGCCGGTTCATTCTCCAGAGCGTCGCGATAATAGGTGATACCCTGCACAAAAGATGAAGCGCAGTTCCCGACACCGGCGATGCCGACCCGAACGGAATTGGCCGGGCCCTGCAAACTGCTCTGCATTCATGTTCTCAACAAATGACCCGAAGCTACCGCCCCGGCGTGGCTCTCTCAAAACGTGAGATCGAAAGTTTCGTTCCGGCAAAACTTGCCTTTTGGGTTGAAAAGGCACGGCTGCTGCGGCGGGAAGCAAGTATACGTTCAACCAGATTAGAGCTTTTGCACCCGAAAGCGGAGCACGGCGTCATCACGCACCGCCACTGCCCCCCGGCTTGGTCCTGCGCTGCAGCTCGACCTGCTTTTCGCGCGTGCGCTCGGCTTCCCGATAGGCCTGCGCCATGCCGGAAAGGTATTGCGGCGGCACCGATTGCGTCTTCACGCCGTACCACGCGGCCGCCTTGCGCGTGAAATACGGATCGATCAGGTGCGGCCGCGCCAACGCCACAAGATCGGCGCGGCGGCACGCAATGATGGTATTGATCTGCGCGGGTTCGGTGATCGCACCCACCGCCATGGTCTTGATGCGTGCGACATTGCGGATCGTTTCCGCAAATTGCACCTGATACATGCGGCCGTAGACCGGCTTCTGCTCAGGCACAGTTTGGCCCGATGAGGTGCTGACGAGATCGCAGCCCGCCGCCTCGAAGGCGCGCGCAATGGCGAGCACGTCGTCTTCGGTGATCCCGCCGGGCGCCCAGTCGCTCGCCGAAATGCGCACCGACATGGGCTTCTCGTCCGGCCACGCCGCGCGCATCGCTTCGAACACCTCCAGCGGATAGCGCAGGCGGTTCTCGACGCTGCCGCCGTATTCGTCTGGGCGTTTGTTGGTGAGCGGCGAAAGAAAGCTCGCGAACAGATAGCCGTGGGCGCAATGTAACTCCAGCAGATCGAAGCCGGCGCGGTTGGCGCGCTGCGTGGCCTGCACGAATTCCGCTTTGATGCGATCCATCGCGGCACGATCCAACGCCGTCGGCGTGGTGCTGATGTTTTCGAAATACGGAATGGGGGAGGCGGAATAGACCGGCCAATTCTCGTCTGAATTGGGCAGCGGATGGTCCGCCATTTCCCAGCCGAGTTGCGTTGAGCCCTTGCGGCCGGCATGCCCCAGCTGCATGGCGATCTTCGCGTCGCAGTATTTGTGCACGAAATCGGCGATGCGCTTGAATTCATGCTCCTGCGCGTCGTTCCACAAACCGGTGCAGCCGGGCGAGATACGCGCATCCGGCGACGGGCACGTCATCTCCACATACATCAGCCCCGCCCCGCCCATGGCGCGCGCGGTGTAGTGCGTGAAATGCCAGTCGTTCGGCAAGCCATCGCAGGCCGAATACTGGTCCATCGGCGAAACCACCACGCGGTTGGCGAGCGTGAGGCCACGCAGCTTCAGCGGCGTGAACATGGGCGTCGGCCGCGTTTTGCG
>JAICVV010000288.1 GCA_025935155.1 Alphaproteobacteria bacterium | reverse complement strand
TTTCGAGCGCTTCGAGCATCGCCAGCCAGGACGGCAGCATCAGTTTGGCGCGGCGATCGAGCCCGCGGGCGGCCGCTTCCAGCCGCGCACGTTCGTAAGGTTCCAGTTCGGCGGCTTTCGCGTCCAGCTGCTTGCGCAGTTCTTGTGAGAGAGCCAGCAATGGCGCGATCAGGCGTTTGAGCGAAGCGCCAAGCCGTCGCGCCGCGCCGATGCAATCGTCATCCAGCGGCACCGTTTCGGCTTCCAGCGCATAGAAGCGATCGTCGGCATCGTTGCGCGCGCGAACGTGCAGGTAAATTTCGGCGAGAAACACTTCGCCAGGCCCGCGCGCGCCGCCCATATGCAAGCGTGACATCCAGCCTTCGCCGGCCAGCGCGCCGGACGCGGCGATACATCCGGCCAGTGCCGATTGCGCTTCCTCGTTGCCGGCGACGATATCCTTCAGCCGCTCTTCCAGCCCGCGCATGCGGGTGCGCGCGCGGCCCTCCGGCCCGCGTACCCAGCGGCGCAATTCCGCCATTTCCTGCCCGGAGAGAAACGCGGAGAAGCCGCTGTCCGCGGCGTCGAACAGGTGATGGCCTTCGTCGAAAACATAGCGCGTGCGGCGTTCGGGTGCGCTGTCTTCGTTATCGGAGGCAAGCCAATCCTGTCCGGCCTGCGCAATCACCAGCGCGTGATTGGCGATTACGATCGGTGCGTGGCGGGCGCGGCGCACAGCGCGTTCGATGAAGCAGGTGCGATAATGCGGGCACGCCGCGTACACGCATTCGCCGCGCCGGTCGGTGATTTCGCTGAGTGGAAACGATGCCGCGAGAAATGCCGGGAAGCCCGCGCCGGAAACGTCGCCATCCGTTGTCGCCGAAAGCCAGCGCGCGATGAGGCCCATAACCACGGCGCGTTGCCCCGGCGCCAGCGCCACGCGTTTCGCCGCTTCTTCGAAATTCAGCAGGCAGAGATAATTCTCCCGTCCCTTGCGCACCACCACTTTGTCGTTGCACTCGGCAGGATCGGGATAGAGATGCGCGGCTTCCTGCACGATCTGGCGCTGCAGGTTGCGCGTGTAGGTGGCGATCCACAGGCCGGGGCCGTTCTTCTCCGCCCACAGGCTTGCGGCCGCGAGATAGCCGAGCGTTTTGCCGACGCCCGTGCCGGCTTCGAGCAGCGCGACCTTCGGCGCGCCGGCGCGCTCACGTGGCGTGAATGCGTGCGTCGCATCTTCGGCATAAGCGGATTGCTCGGGCCGCGGCTCTCGTTTGCCAACCAATTGACGCAGCCGTGTTGCCGCTTCTGTTGGAAGCACCGGCGCCAATCCGGGTTTGCCGGGCGGCGCCTCGTCTTCCCATTTCGGCAATGCGCGCCACACATCGAAGCCCGCGATGGGTGATTGCGCGTGCTTCGGTTGGCCGATTGCCTCGAGCACCAGCGGCGCCCAGCGCCATCCGGCTTTCAGCATCGACGATGCGAGCGGCTGTAATCGCTCCCGTTCGGAAAAGGGCAGTGCGCTTAATTCTCCAAGCAGGGTGCGCGCAGCGGCATGCAGGCTTTGCGCGGACTCTTCCGGCGTAACTGGCGATTGCAGCATCAATGCGCGGGCGAGGCCGAGCGGATTCGGGATGAAAGGTTGCGCCGGACGCACAAAGGCAAACAATTCCAGCGCATCGAACAGCGGCCGGGCGGGCACAACCTTCAGCCGGCCCGCGACGAAAATGGCATGGGCCACCAGCACCTCGCCACTGCGAAACAGCCGCTGTGCTTCGTCGGTACCGATGCGGTGAGTCTCGCCGGACGGAAGCGCCAATAACGCCCCGCCCGCCGCCGGTACCAGCGCCGGCATATCCAGCATGTTCGTCATTTGTGCCGATCATGCCCGTTCGTATCTCGAGTTCCAAGCGGGTAGCAAACCGTTTCTCAGCCAGCGCCGTGAATCAGCTATAATCGCGGGCTGCCGAGCTGGGAAAATCAGATGCCGTATAGGATCAGAGCGTTCGGGCCATGGGGCGCGAGCGCAATTGCGATTGGACTAAGCCTTTCCACCCCGTCGCCGTGTTCCGCCGCGACAACGATCAGCGTCCCGAGCGAACCGCCGCGAGCGGTCGTGATGACCGGAGAAGGCGAGGTGAAAGCCATGCCCGATCAGGCCGTGGTCTCCGCTGGCGCCGTCACGCAAGCGAAAACCGCGAGCGAAGCAGTGGCCGCAAACAGCGCAATCATGTCGCGAGCCTTCAGCACCCTTGCCTCGCTCGGCGTCCCTCGCGCATCAATCGCAACCGCAGGCTTTTCGCTGGAGCCACAATATCCGCCAGAAAACGAAAAGAATCCGCAGCCACGCGTTATCATTGGTTACGACGTTTCAAACAGTATCAGTGTAACTCTGGATGATGTTACGCGCGCGGGATCTGTCCTCGATGCCCTCATCGAGGCCGGTGTCAACCACTCCGCCGGTGTCGCATTCAACATCAAAAATCCAAGACCGCTGCTTGATGAAGCGCGCGAAGTGGCGGGAAAAGATGCGCTGCGGCGTGCACAGATATACGCACGAGCGGTGCGCGCAACGCTCGGCCCCGTCCGTTCAATTCGCGAAGGTTACGGCGGGGGCGTGAGTTCCGACGTAGAAACAGTTGTGGTGACAGGATCACGTGTCGCAACGCCGCTAGCGGCCGGTGAACAAAGTATCTCCGCAACCGTGACCGTTGAGTGGGCAGTCAAGTAGGTGAGAAGGTTGAAGATTTCTGCAAAGTGGCAGGTGACACTAGGAAGCGAACTGTTGGACCACCTTGGCGTCCAGCCGGGTGATACGGTGGATGTCGATCTGCTCCCAGACAACGCCATCCAAATTCGAGCGGCACCTAAGGGACGTATCTCCGACGTGTTCGGCTCATTGAAGCAACGCGGTCAGCGGCGGCTGTCGATTACGGAGATTGGCGAGATCTCCGCGGACGGATGGGCCGGTAAACGATAAGCGCGACGGATTGCGAACTGGCGTCAGGGGCGGCTGGACGCTAAGGAAACCGTATGTCCACACTCGAAGCCGAACGATCATCCCTTGTGCGCGACCTTGCGCTCCAGTCACGCGCGTGGCCGTTTGAGGAAGCACGAAAGGTCCTGGCGCGTCTCGAGCGCTTCGCCGCCGCCGGCAAGCCGAAGGATTGCGTGCTGTTCGAAACCGGCTACGGCCCCTCTGGCCTGCCGCATATCGGGACCTTCGGCGAAGTCGCGCGCACCACCTGGGTGCGCCGCGCTTTCCAGCAAATGAGCGATGCGAAGACGCGCCTCATCGCCTTTTCCGACGACATGGATGGCCTGCGCAAAGTACCCGGCAACGTGCCGAACCAGGAGATGCTGGCAGCGAACCTCGGCAAGCCGCTCACCTCTGTGCCCGATCCTTTCGGCACGCACGAAAGCTACGGTGCGCACAACAACGCGCGGCTGCGTGCCTTCCTCGACCGCTTCGGGTTCGAATACGAATTTCTCAGCTCGACG
>JAICVV010000363.1 GCA_025935155.1 Alphaproteobacteria bacterium | reverse complement strand
TTGATGTAAAGGTTGTCCGGGTTCCATGAGACGTTCTTCACTTTCGTGAATGGCTTGATCCAGTCGATGCGCTGCGCCTGCTCGCGCCAGAAACCGTCCGGATCGCGCGCCGAACGCGCGCACATCTCCTCATATTTGTCTTTGTCGATGAACGCGCGTTCGCGCCAATCGGGTGAAACGGGAATGACTGTATCGGGCATTGAAATCGCGAGTCCCTGCAAGGCATTCGAAGCTACAGTGTAGTCTCTTGGAAAGGCTAGGGCATCGCGGCGAAAGAACAAACAGGCTGGAGCCGTTGATGCGGCGAAAAGGCTGCCACCGGACGCAGCTCGACGGAGCAGCATGGGCCAAACGGTTTGCTCGGCACCGATACGCTGGGCCCCGGCACAAACTGTACCCCTTGCGAACTGGCGTAGCGGGCGCCGTTCCCATAAGATTGCAGCATGAGCGAGACTCCGCCGGTCCTTGATCTGCCGCCCGCGCCGCCGCATCTGGCGAACGATCCGGTACTGCTGCGGATCAAGCAGGGTCTCGCGAGCATGTACGGACCGCGGCTCTCGGGTGTAATTTTGTATGGATCGAAGGCTCGGGGTGACAACCGGCCTGACTCCGATATCGATCTGCTGATCCTCGTGCGTGACAAAATCGACTGGCCGGAGGAACGCTGGCGACTTGCAGAGCTTGCGGCAGATATCGGCTTGGAAACGGACGAAGCGCCGTCTTTCCTGCTTGACACGGAAGATGCCCTGACTCGCAGAACTATTTTCATGCACAATGTCCGCGCAGACGGCTTGCTTCTGTGAAAGATCACACTGCCAAAGCGTTGGCTCGTTCCAAGCTCGCCTTGTCGAAAGCGCGAAGGCTCCTGGAACTTGAGATGTTCGACCTTGCGGGACGTCAAGCATATATCGCCAGCCTAACCGCGGCGCGCGCCTTGATTTACGAGCGAACTGGCAAGAGCTCGAAAACACATAAGGGCGTGAAGTCCGTCATGCACCAAATGGTGCGCGAGGGGTTGCCGATTGACCGCGCACTGCTTGTCGCACTGGAATACGGCTTCGAGCTGAAGAACACCGCCGACTACGGCGACTCTGAATCCATCTCGGTTGCCGAAGCCGACAGGGCGCGGCAGCTCGCACAACAATTTATCACGCGAGTCGAAGAACTCGTTGGAACGAGCGCCTAGACACCATGCAACTGCACCTCTCATCCTGGCCGGAAATTGAAGAGTATCTCAAGACCTCGAAGGCTATTCTCATTCCCATCGGCTCAACGGAGCAGCACGGGCCGAACGGATTGCTTGGCACCGATGCGCTGTGCCCGGAAATTATCGGCAAACGCGCGGGCGACGAGGCCGGCATTCTGGTGGCGCCCACCTTCAATGTGGGGCAGGCGCAACACCACATGGCGTTTCCCGGCACCATCACGCTGAAGCCATCCACGATGATCGCGGCGATGAAGGATTGGGCGGAGAGCCTCGCCCGCCACGGCTTCGAGCGGCTCTATTGGCTGAACGGGCACGGCGGCAACATCAACACCATCAATGCCGCCTTCAGCGAAATCTGTCACGGCATCAGTTTCGATCGCGCGGGCAGCAATCATCCACCTTTGCGCTGCACCTTGCGCAACTGGTGGGAGCTCAACGGCGTGATGGATATGTGCAAGCAGCTGTTCCCGATTGGCGAGGGCCACCACGCCACGCCATCGGAAGTCTCGGTCACCTACTTCGCTTATCCGGAAGCGCAGAAGCAGGTGGAGATGACGCCGAAGATCGCGCCGGTTGGCCCCATCTACGATGCGGAGGATTACCGCCGCCGTTTTCCGGATGGCCGCATCGGCTCCGATCCCTCACAGGCAAGCGTTGAAGCGGGCGAGAAGATCGTGGCCGCTGCCGTGAAGGCGGTGATCGCCGAATTCCGTTCGTTCGCAAATTCCTGAAGGGGGGCAACCGTGATCAATGGCGCGCATATTATTATCTATTCGAAGGACGAGGATGCCGACCGGGCGTTCTTTCGCGATGTGCTCAAATTCCCGCACGTCGATGTCGGTGGCGGGAGATTGTTCTTCCGTCTGCCGCCGTCCGACCTCGCGCTGCATGAATCCGGAAACAACGACGTGCACCAGATCTGGCTGATGACGGACGATGTGGAAGCGGAAGTGGCGCGGCTGAAGGCCGCCGGCGTGACCTGCGAGGCGACGGCGGATCGCGGCTGGGGGATCGTCACGCACATCGCGCTGCCGGGCGGCGGCAAGCTCGGCCTTTACCAGCCGCGGCACGCACGGCCTTAAGGCCGGGCTACGGCGGGATTGAACCGCCGCCGCGGAAACGATACAGAGCCCGCTTCTCCGGTCACGGGGCGTAGCGCAGTCTGGTAGCGCATCTGCTTTGGGAGCAGAGGGTCGCGTGTTCAAATCACGCCGCCCCGACCAACCTTCACCCGCTTTCGCAGGCGCGGCACAGTGGGTCAGAACGGCGCCGCGGCTCAA
>JAICVV010000322.1 GCA_025935155.1 Alphaproteobacteria bacterium | reverse complement strand
CGTTGTCGAAACCGCGTAGCACATTTTGTAGGGCGCCCCCGAGAACACGGGCTGCTGCATCACCCAGCGGCCGGCGTTTTTGTCGTATTGCGCGATCGGGTCGCCGGAGTTGTTCGTCGCACAGCTGCCCGAGAAACCTGACCAAAGCGCGTTGCCCGCTGTGGGGCCGGAAATCAGCGCCCCGGTATTCTTGTCGTAGATGGCGAAAGCCGCGTTCACCCATTGCACATACTGCGTCGCACCGACCGCGCCATTGGTGTCCGGCGGCGCGCAATCGCAATCGCTGTTCGTATCGTTGAGGCCGTCGAAATTCAGCTTATCGGTGGTACCCACTGGGCCCGGCAGGAAGCCGTTGCCCTTGATGCCGTCAGCAACATTGGCGGGCACATGTCTGGTTGCGGGACCCGGTAGCAACGGCATCACGTAGTGTCCGACGTGAATGTCATGGGCGTGCTGCCTGTTGTAATCGCGAATCATGTCGCGCAGCGGCGGCGAGGTGTCGTGATGCGCCGCGTCGATAATCGTGACCCCGCCGGCAATGTTGGCGGCGGCTGGCGCGGACACAAAAGCAGCGGCCAACAGGGCGCACAGCGCGGTGCCGTTCCGCAGACACACTACGTTTGTCATTCTTCTTCTCCCTCACAAAAGATTGAGTTATGGCCGGAAGTCGTGCGCTCGCGCCCACTGCCCCGCTGCGACTTGTTTGCAAAAGTAACAGAGCTTCAACTGCCCAGCTACAGAAATAATATTATTAAAATGCAGGCATCCACAGAATGGGATTGCCGAGCCATTGGCAGCGAGCCGCCGGTGGTGTACGGTCGCGGGCATCGGGGAAGCCCGTTGGCGCGCCTGTTGGGCCGATCTCTTACCCTCAGTGGAGTGCAACGGGCGCGCCCCTTCGCTCCCCTTGCATTTCGGTGATTTTGCGTCTCAGTATCTCGCCCCTTCCAAGCGCAGGCCGAGTAGACCATGCACAAATTCTTACGAAAACATTACGCCACCTGGATTTCCGCTGCTGGCCTGCTCGGTATCGCCACGCTTGCCAGTCCCGCAGGCGCCGCATCCCTGAACACCCTGCACTCCTTCACCGAGTGCGCCGGCGGCAGTTGCCGCGATGGCAGCGCGCCGGTCGGAAATCTGGTGATGGATTCGGCGGGCAATTTCTACGGCGCGACAGCGCAAGGCGGGAAGAAGGGCCTCGGCACGATCTTCGAATTGAGCCCGGATGGGAATGGCGGCTGGCGGCACTCCACCCTCTACAGCTTCTGCAGCGAAGCGGATTGCGCCGACGGCAAGTTCCCTATCTCCACGCTCATTATCGACAAGGACGGAAGTCTTTACGGAGTTACATCGGGCGGCGGCGAAGAGGAAGGCGGCGGTGTCGGGTTCAAGCTCGAACGCAATGCCGGCGGCTGGGAGCTGATCGTCATCCACAATTTCTGCGGCGCCGATGCTCCCAACCCTGAAGACGATTGCATGGGCGGCGCCTCGCCGCAGGGCGGTTTCACCTATTCGGGCGCGGCCACGGGCCTGCCCTACGATGGCGAGTCCGCTCTTTACGGCGCCAGCATGGAAGGCGGCGAAGGCGAAGCCGGGATCATCTATGAGCTGAAGCCGCGCAAGGATGCCGCGCCTGCGAAGGACAAGGAAGAATGGCGCGTGAAAGAACTTTACGTGTTCTGCGCGCCCGCTGGCGTAGCGGCCCATTCCCGCGCAGGCAAAGGACAGCGCGCTCCGGAAGGAGACGGCAATTGCGATGACGGCAAGATGCCCAGCGGCAACCTTTTGGTAGACGCGCGCGGCAATCTCTTCGGCACAACCTATCGCGGCGGCGAGGACGCGAACTATGCGGATGGGGGCGGCGTGGTGTTCGAACTGACGCGCGATCATGCCACCAGAACCTGGACTGAAACGGTCCTCTACAAATTCTGTTCGGTGGCCAACTGCCGCGACGGGCGCTCGCCTTACGGCGGCCTGACCATCGACGCGACCGGCAATCTTTTCGGTGCCACGGAATTCGGCGGCCGCAATTGCAATGCCGGACAACTGAACTGCGGCGTGGTGTTCATGATCTCGCCTAATGGCGAGCACTCTGTCAGCCGCGTGCTCCATACCTTCTGCTCGGCAGACAAATGCGCCGACGGCGGTACGCCGGAGGGGGCGCTCGCGCTGGATGCATCCGGCAACCTGTTTGGCGCGACACTGAACGGCGGCAGGAACAAGGGTGGCGTCGTTTACGAACTGGAGCCGGACGGAAAGCTGCATGTGCTGCACAGCTTTTGCGGCACGAAAAGTTGCAGCGGCGGCCGGTATCCGAACGGTGTTGTCATGGACGGGAATGGCCATCTTTTCGGTGTGACCGGCAGCGGCGGCAAAAAGAACGGCGGCGCTGTTTTCGAGCTGACGCTGTAAGCCGCCGCAAAATTTTGGAGCGCGCGGCGGCCGTACATTAGGGCAGCTTGCCCGGCGGCGCTGTCTGCTCCGGATTGGTGTTGGTCGCCCATAGAGGCTTGTTCGTGCTCGAATAGATCACCAGATTCCCGTCGTCCTGTAGCACCAGCGAAGCACCGTCATTGCTCCCCGTATCGGAAGACCAGAGAGCAACACTGCCTTCTCCGTAGATCACCAGATTGCCGTCGTCCTGCATGCTCAGGTTGAGCCCCTTTGAGGTCTCGCTTTGCCACAACAGGCTTACGGCCGCATTGTCCCAAAGTTCGAGATTTCCATCGCCTGTGAATCGCAGGCTGTAGTTTCCCGTCGTCCACGCCTTGCCTGGCTGGAACGAACAATTCGCCAGTCGAACAGCCATGATATTCCCCGAGCCCTTGGCGCAAATGTCTCACGGCGGAGCACTCGAAACCAGTATTTCGATGAATTTTAATTAAAT
>JAICVV010000078.1 GCA_025935155.1 Alphaproteobacteria bacterium | reverse complement strand
GGAAAACATCGTGCGCGATCACTTCGACCACTGGCTGGCGCAAAATCCACAGGAAGCGGACCGGCTGCTCGAATTCGTCATCGATCAGGCGGACGAACGGCTGAAGCGGCGGCAGGAGCGCGAGGTTTCGCGGAAAGCCGCGACGCGCAAATTGCGGCTGCCAGGCAAGCTCGCCGACTGCACGCGCGATGCGCCGGGCGGCACGGAAATCTTCCTGGTGGAAGGCGACTCGGCTGGCGGCTCTGCCAAGCAGGCGCGGGACCGCGCCACGCAAGCCATCCTTCCGCTACGAGGGAAAATCCTGAATGTCGCCAGTGCGGCAGCCGGCAAGCTGGAGCAAAATGCAGAGCTTGCGAGCCTCGTGCAGGCGCTGGGGTGTGGAACGGGCAGCCGCTACAGCGACGAGGCGTTGCGCTACGAGCGCGTCATCATCATGACGGATGCCGATGTGGACGGCGCGCATATCGCTTCCCTGCTGCTCACCTTCTTTTACCGCGAGATGCCGAAGCTGATTTCAGGCGGTCATCTGTTTCTCGCCATGCCGCCACTTTATCGCCTGAGCCACGGCGGCAAGACGGTGTATGCGCGCGATGAGCGCCATCGCGATGAGCTGCTGAAGACCGCGTTCAAGGGCAACGCGAAAGTGGAAATCTCCCGCTTCAAAGGGTTGGGCGAAATGATGCCGTTGCAGCTGAAGGAAACCACCATGAAGCCGGGTGCCCGCACGCTGATTCAGGTGGAAGTGCCGCTAGAAGCACAGAAGGAAACCGGCGACCTTATCGAGCGCCTGATGGGGAAGAAGCCGGAGCTGCGTTTCAAGTTTATCCAGGAAAACGCGCAGTTCGCCGCCGCCGATGTGGATGTGTGATCAGCGATAGTGAAACCGGCACTGACAATTTCGAGCCGCTGCTCCTCGCCGCGCCTCCCCATCGCACGGTATACCAGCCGATGTTCTTCCGTTATCCGGCGCGACCATAATCCAGCCATGTTCTATTTCAGCGGCTCTGGTTTTCCTATTCCCGAAAACGGCACGCTCATTCAGGTGGAAGTGCTGCAGGAAATGCAAAGGGAAACCGGCGATCTGATTGAGCGCCCGATGGGCAAAATGCCGGAGCTGCGCTTCAAGTGCATCCAGGAAAACGGACAGTTCGCCGCCGCCGATGTGGATGTGCGGCGCTCAGTTCCTGGCGACAGGTAGTTTGATCGGCAGCTTTGACCAGATCACAACGACTGGGATAGCAGCACTGGCAGTGGTAGCGCCAATCTGCGGCGGTTTGAAAGCAACGCCTTTCACATAACCGAGTGCCGCAGCATCCAATTCCTGAATGCCAGACGACTTGAACATTGTGGCCTGGATAACGGCACCCTTGGAGTCTATCCGGACCGAAATGCCAGTCGCTCCCTCTTTTCCAGCCGCCAGTACTTCAGTGGGCCAAGCACTTATGGGCGGTTGTATGAAATTCATAAATTCGCGACTTTGCCGTTCCTCCGAACCTTCCGGAGCAAGATGCCATTCGATGCGCATCTCGTTACGGCATGCCACCGGAGCACCGTTGGCCTTTGCCGGGGCATAGATGAGGTGTTTCACACCCTCCATAGCCGCTTCGTCGAGCCGCGCTGAGCCGCTGCTCTGCGCTAGCGCGACATCGCTGACTTTGCCGCTCGCGTTTACCACGAATGAAACGGTGCTGTCGCCCTCCTCACCTACTATGGTTGAGAGCACTGGGTAGGTATTCTGAATCGATACGCGTGTTTCATCCACTGGATGCGTAAGCGAAGATGCACTGCATGGCGGAATAGCAACGGTCTCCGCCGCGGCAATTCCGTGTACCGGATACAAGACCGCCATGTAAAAGAACAGAATCGCCGCAAAGGCACGTGCACCATCGTACATCATAACCATATCCCCGTGTGCGCTGCACTATATCGCAGAATTTTCAGCCTCATGAGTCAATCCGGCGGGAGCGCGACCACCCTCGTCAAAATCACGCCATCGCCACTTTGCGACGGCATGGCGGTCGCGGGACGCGCGGCGGCAAGTGCTTTGCCGAACGGCGGCAGGCCGTAGCGCCGTTCCGCGAAGGGAATCTGCAAATCGCCAATACTTGCCAACGTGAGAGTCAGAGCAAGATCGCGGCAGTCCGGTCCGTCGCAATAGATACGTGTGTCATCGTCCCAGCCATTGGGAGCTTCGACGCTTTGTTCGCGAATTCGGACCGCGCGGAGTTTCGCGCCTTTGGGAATACGCAGGCTCATTGCGCTGGTTTGTGCCGAACCGTGCAGCCGCAATGAAACGATCCGCGCACCACCTTCCTGCCGGTCGCTCGTGACGGTGGCCCCTGGCAGCGGATAGCGCGGCGCCCCCGCGGGCGTGACATAGCCGCTCGCGCCGGCCAATCCGGAATAAGCCTCGTCGCTGAACTGAAAATGCCCCGCATCCTTCAGCGTCGCCGGAATCGGTTCCGTACCGTTCGCCTTCCAGGCGGTATCGGCGATCCAGCGCGCAGGACGGTTGCCGGTTTCGAAATAGATGAGGTTCACGCGCTGCGGCGAAGCGGTGCTGTAGGCCGGCAGCAGTCCGGTAAGCACGGCCAATATCAGCGCAAGCACAAGACAAACGATGATGCTGTTTAACCATGTGCGATACCTCATCGCCCGCCTGGCCAGCAGAGGCACCAATGTGAGGAGGCCAAATGCGGCTGCAATGGTGAACAGCGGGTGGAGCTTCAGCCCCATCAGTGCCTCGCCGCCAACGGCGAGACCAAACCAGATTACCAACGCTGCAAGCGCACTGACGAGCAACGCGCCTTGCCCTGCTGCGCTTGCCCATCGTCCGGGAACGAAAGAGGCAACGAGCAACAGCACGGCCGCGATCAGCGACGGAAAAAGAAAATACGGACTAAGGCCCGGCAGGGTTGCCGCCGCGATCACGGCAAGCCCTGACAACCATAACCATGCGGAGGTTGCCGCTCCGTGGATACAGGCCATCCGGGAAACGAGCAGCGCCATGCCCCATACGCCCAGCCCAAGCGCAACACGCATCGCCAGTGGGTATGCGTAGGTTGGATCGGGATGACGGGAAATGATCTGCGCCAGAAACGCGAGGCCGAAACCAAGCAGCACGCTTGCGGCAAGCAACGCAAGCGGCATGAAGGCGGACATCAAGAAGCCGCGCCGCGTCAACTGGGGTTCGCGCGTGCGCCACGCCGCAAATGCAATCAGCGCAAACGCCAGGATTGAGAACAGCAGGGCCCACGATGACGGAATGCGCGGCAGCCAAACGCCCAGAACGCCGATATAGACATCGTTGCCGCCCTTCAGCGCGGCAAAGTCGGTCTGCTCCAGCCCGCGCACCACGCCCAACAGATTGTCGCCGTGCATCTGCAATGTCGCGTGATCGAGATGGGCACGCGTATCGCGCGGCGAATGATAGTAGCGAACGTTGTCGGCGAACGCGAAATTCAGCGAGGGGAACCCGGCGCGGATGAATAGCGTAAGATCGGTGTCATTCGGCAGGAACTTGTAAATCTCGGCATACAGCGAGCTCGTCGCCTTCACCGGCGCATGTGCCGCGTAAAGATTGATCAGGGCCCCATCGCCCGGGCTGGTCTGGAACAACAGACTTTGACCGCTGGTGCCGCGCGCTTCCATGTTCACCACAGCACCGACGCGCGCTTTCAGCGCCGGATTTTCAAGGAAGGCGTTGGCGCCGAGCAGTCCTGTCTCCTCGCCATCGCTGAACAACGCGATGATGGGGTGTTTGCCCGTTTCACGCGAAGCCTTCAACGCCCGAATGTCTTCAAGAATGGTGGCTACGCCGGACAAATCATCCGAAGCGCCTGGGCCCGCGGGAACGGAATCGTAATGCGCCAGCATCACGATCGCTTTGCCGGGCCCCGGTACTACATCAGCAATCACATCCGTGACGGTTGCGCAGGCAATGAAGGAGAAGCCGCGCCAGCTGTTGCAGCTGAAAGCCGTGTAGGTGCGCGCTGGCACACCCAGCGTCGCAAGTTCCTTCAGGATGCGGGCGCGTACCGCTTCGTTCTCCGGCGTTCCGACCGGATGCGGCCGCTCCGGCCCTAGCACACGCGCCAATGTTGCGTCGGCGCGTGCGGCAGAGAACTGCGCCGGACCGGGCGCTGCGTTCAGGTGCGGCGAGCGCGGCTGGTTCGCCCACGCGCACAAAAACCACACCGCCAGCGCGACAACCGCCAGCGCCACCATCCGCACAAATGCTTGTGAACCGTCCCGCAAACCGCCGTCCCTCGCTCCAACTCGCGCAGCCGCTATGCAAGACTCATCTGGCCCGCGCCCAACGCCTCAGATAGCTTCCGATGCTCACGCCAGCATGTCGAGTCGCCGGAATGCGCCTGAGCGCCCCGTTCCCTGTGTTGTTCTTCGCCAGCGCCGCGCATGGGCTGAACCACGTGCTGCTCGCGCTTTATGTGACGCTGGTGCTGGTGATGACTCAGGCCTGGCACCTGCCTTACAACGACATGATCGGCTTGTGGACCTTGGGCGCGATGTTTGTGGGCCTCGGCGCACCGCTGGCCGGCTGGCTTGCCGACCGCATCGGCGAAACCAGAATGCTGGTGCTGTGCTTTGTCAGTCTCGGCGTTTCGGGAGTTCTGTGCGGCGCCGCTCAAAACGCGACGCAACTCGAAGCGGCGCTGGCGCTGCTGGGATTATCCGGTTCCATCTATCATCCGGTCGGATTTTCGTGGGTGGTGAAGCATGCGCGCGTGCGCGGCCGCGCGATCGCCGCCATGGGGATTGCCGGCAGTATCGGGGTCGCGCTGGGGCCGATCGCGGCCGCAGGACTTGCTTCGCTGTGGGGCTGGCGCACGGCTTTCATTGCTCCCGGCGCAATCGCCTTTGCACTAGGGCTGGTGCTCGCCGGATTCCATTTCACCGGACGAATAGTCGATCGGTCGGAAGATGCAGCGCCCCCGGTGCACGCGCCACCCACGCGTGCCGACATGACGCGCGCCTTTGCAGTGCTTTCGCTCACCATGACAGCGACACTGATGATCTACAGCGCGTTCGGCACGGCACTCCCGAAACTCGTGCAGCTGAGCGACATTGCGGGGCCTGGTGGATTGTTTCTGGTCGGTGCGATTGCCGGCGGCATCCAATTGGCAGGTGCGAGCGCGCAATTCCTCGGCGGGCACATTGCAGACCGTGGCATCGCCAAGCAGGCGTACGTCGCCTGTTTTCTGATGTTGGTGGTGCTGTTTCCGCTCGTCGCCGCGAGCCACGGCTGGGGTTTGCCTGCGGCCGCCGTGCTGGTGGTCTTCATCTTCGAATCGATGTCGCCGGTCGAGACGATGCTGCTGGCCCGCTACACACCATCCGCGCGGCGCGGCACTGTGTTCGGCATCCGCTATGGATTATCGGCCATCGGCACGCCCGCGGGCGTTTGGCTGGTGGCGCATCTCTACAGCAGTTCAGTGCATTTTCTCTACCTCTTGGCGGCCCTCGCGATTGCCGCAATGCTAGCGACCGCCGCAGCATTGTTCCTGCCGGCCGAACGCATAGCGCGCCGTTCCATAGCGGGTCACTTGGAAAGCGCGGAGCTGAACCGCCGCAATTACGCTCGAGGCGGCCAGCGATTGACATAGACTAACATCGGTACGCCACACACAGACGCGCGCAGGGATCAATTTCGCTCCTCGAAGCATTCCAGATTCAGGTGAGGAGTGGCGCGGGCGTTCCGGCAGTCCGCATCGAAAGGCAAGTTACTGAAACGGCCAGAGTTACATGCGCCTTTAAGAGATCCGTCGCGCATTTGGCGGCGGATCGTGGCGGCTGCTGGCGCAGCGATCATCATAGGCATCGTGGTCTATGCCATGGCCACAGGTCTCGCCACGCGGCTGGTCCGGGATTTGCCGCACCTTATCAAGGCGGAGATTGTGAAAACTCCGCCGCCCGCGCATCGCAAACCACCTCCGCCGCCGAAACCGGAATTGGAAAAGCCGAAAATACCCACGGTGCCGCCTCCCCAGATCAGGCTGCGGGTGCCCCCTGCGCCGCACGCTGTGAAGGTCGTCAAACAACGGATTGCGCCGGCTCCGGCCAAGCCGCTCCCGAAACTTCCGCCGCGGCCCCCAATGCCGCCGCCTCGGCCGGCTGCTCCGCCCGCGCCGGCCGCTCCGACTCCCGCGCGCGGTATCGCCGCCACGCATACCATCCCTCCCTATCCGCCCATGGCGCGGCGGCTCGGCCGGGAAGGAAGCGTGTTGCTGGATATCGTGATCGGCGCCGACGGCCGCGTCACCAGCGCGTCGGTGATCGGTTCGAGCGGGCACAGCCGCCTGGACGAAGCCGCGCGAGCCTGGGTGGTGGGACATTGGCGCTACAAGCCGGCCACCCAAAACGGGAAGCCGGTAACATCCAGGGAGCGGGTCAAGGTCGTGTTCAACCTCTCCCAGGCACACTAGCCGGCATTCCAGGGCTTTCGCTTCCGGCAACATGCGGCGGATTCTCGATTGCTCTTGACCCTATGGCGCCGACTGAACAAAGTCCGCCGTTCTCCCAATCCGGGACAAGAAGAAGGGGTTCCTCATGCGCCGCAGTCTCGCGCTCTCAGCCGTCATTTGCCTTGCAGGCTTTACCGCTCCGGCAGTGGCAGGCACCATCAAAAATCTCACCCATCCTGCGCCTGACGGCGCCATCGTCGCCATGCTGATGACGGACGGCACGGTAATGGCGCAGGGCTTCGGCGAAACGGACTTCTGGAAACTCACACCGGACAACACAGGAAGTTATGTGAACGGCACCTGGAAGCAGGTGGCATCTCTCCCCAGCGGGATGGCGCCGTATGCCAATGCAGAGTCGGTGCTGGCTGATGGACGGTTGATATGGGCGGGCGGCGAATACAATTTCGGCAATTTTTCCTTCACCAACAACACCGCGATTTACGATCCCCTGAAGGACAAATGGACCGACGTGACGCCGGACAATCATCTGCTTCCCTTCATCGGCGACTCACCTTCTCACGTGCTGCCGGACGGGCGCTTCGTGATTGCAGAGAAGTTCAAGGAAAAGCTGTTTGCCTTCGATCCGAAGACCGACACGTGGTCGGAGCTGGAATCGAAAGGCAAGCACGATTTCAATGCCGAGGAAGGCTGGGTGCTGCTGAAGGACGGCTCCTATCTCATCGTCGATGTAAAGGACCATCCGAATTCCGAGCGCTACATCCCCAGCAAAGGTAAGTGGGTCGATGCCGGCAGCACGCAGGTGGATTTGCGCGCGGCGCAGGATTGCTGCGGCAACTGCATTCCCTATGGCCCGAAGGGCAAGTGTTACGATCCGCCGGGCGAAATCGGGGGCGCGACATTGCGGCCTGACGGAACGGTGTTTGCCACCGGCGGCATTCCGGATGGGGAGAGTGTCGCCCATACATCGATCTACACGCCGCCTAGCAAGAACGATCCGGCCGGGCACTGGACAGCGGGTCCGGATTTCCCGAACGGCGACCAGGCGTTCGATGCGCCGGTGACGATCCTGCCTAGCGGCAACGTTCTGGTCGAGGGTTCCAGCGGACAGCTTTATGAATTCGACGGAACCAATCTCGCGCGCCAGAACGTCAGCGCCGGCGGCGAATCTTTGCTGACCTTGCCCAGCGGCGAAGTCCTGCTTGGCGGCGACGCGGTGTATCAGCCGACGGGCACATACAATGCAAAGTGGGCCCCGACGATCACAGACTCTCCCGCTTCCGTTACGCGCGGCCAAACGTACCAGATCGCTGGCACGCAGTTTAACGGACTCTCGCAGGGCTCCTCGGAAGGCGACGAGTTCGACGCGCACACCAACTACCCGCTGGTTCGCATCACCAACAATTCGACCGGGCACGTGTTCTATGCCAGGACGCACGACCACAGCACAATGGCGGTGCAGACCGGGAAGAAACCGGTATTGACCAGCTTCGATGTGCCGTCCGGCATGGAAACCGGCGCGAGCAAGATCGAGGTGGTGGCGAACGGCATTCCGTCCAAGTCTGCCGACATCACGGTGAACTAAACAAGGCCTGTGTGCTTCGCTGAAGCACGCAAACTGAAACGGAAAGAAGCGGCTCT
>JAICVV010000379.1 GCA_025935155.1 Alphaproteobacteria bacterium | reverse complement strand
CCATCGGCGCGCGTGAGAATGATGCCGGTGAGCGGCACGCGCTCGTTAAAGCTCTTCGCGATGTTCACCGCGTCCTGACCGGTCAGGCTGTCGGCAACCAGAATCGTTTCGTGCGGCTTGGTCGCGTCGCGCACCGCCGCCACTTCCGCCATCAGCTGCTCGTCGATGTGCTGGCGGCCGGCGGTATCGAGGATGAGCGCGTCATAGCCGCCGACCCGCGCCGCCGCCATCGCGCGCCGCGCAATGTCCACCGGCGTCTGGTTGGCGAGAATCGGCAAGGTCGGCACGCCCGTCTGCTCACCGAGAATCTTCAGCTGCTCCATGGCGGCAGGGCGGCGCACGTCCAGCGACGCCATCAGCACGCGCTTCTTCTCTTTGCCCTGCAGCAGCAGGCCAAGTTTTGCCGACGTGGTGGTTTTGCCGGAGCCCTGCAGGCCAACCATCAGGATGGGCGAAGGCGGGGAATGAAGATCGAGGCCAGAGGATTCCTGCCCCAAGGTTTCGACCAACGCGTCGTGCACGATCTTGACGACTTGCTGGCCGGGCGTGACCGAGCGGATGACCTCCGCGCCGGTTGCCCGCGGGCGGACGCGGTCGACGAACTGCTTGACGACCGGCAGCGCCACGTCGGCTTCGATCAGCGCGGTGCGGATCTCCCGCATCGCTTCGTCGACATCCGCTTCTGTCAGCGCGCCGCGGCCGCGCAGGCGGTCGAAGGTGCTGGTCAGGCGCTGTTGCAATGAATCGAACACGTCACATCACCTTGGTTCCTCCCCCGTTTGCGGGGGAGGTGCCGAACGCAGTGAGGCGGAGGGGCGCCCCCTCCACCGTCTTCGGCGGTCCCCCTCCCCCGCAAGCGGGGGAGGATCACAAAACGCAAGCGCCCCAGGGGGCGCGCCTGCGCTGCCTGGGGGCGATCACGGGCCTTGCCCGCGACCGGAAAGTCATATGCCTCTCCGGAATTTCCGGCGATTTAGGCTGCTAGCCCGCTAAAGTCAACGCGCCGGTTTGGCCATGCTACCGCTGCCTTCCAGCCCAAGCTTTTGCCGGAAGAAGGTGTAAGAAAGCGCCCAGTATTCGGCTTCGGCAGCATGGGTCACGCCTGCGCCGTGTCCGCCCTCCGCGGATTCGTTGAACAGCACGTCGTGGCCTTGCGCTTCCATTTTGGCGGCCATCATGCGCGCCCAGATCGGCGTCACGCGATCATCCGTCGTTTCGGTTATGAACAACACGGGCGGGTATTTCACACCCGGCTGTACATTCTGATAGGCGGAGTATTTGGCAAGCCACGCGCGATCCGCAGGCTTGGCCGGGTCGCCATATTCGTCCACCCACGATTGTCCCGCACCGAATTCCGTGTAGCGCAGCATATCGATCAGCGGCCGCTGGACCACAACCGCGCCCAACAATTCCGGATGCTGCGTCATGGTAACAGTGGTCAGCACACCGCCATTGGAAGCACCGACAATCCCGAGCTGCTTCGGTGTGGTTAAACTGCGGCTTTCCAGATCTTTTGCGACAGCGGCGAAATCGTCGAAGGCGCGCTGGCGATGTTCTTTCAGCGCCGCCTGGTGCCATGCGGGGCCGAATTCACCGCCCCCGCGGATGTTGGCAACGGCAATCGCGCCGCCTTTCGAGAACCAGGGCTCGCCCGGATAGATCGGCCGGTGGCCGTCGTTCCAGTACCAGGGATTCAGCGACAGCTCGAAGCCGCCATAGCCATAGAGAATGGTGGGGGCCGGCCCCTTCGCATCCTTCGGCCGAATGAGGAAGTACGGCACCTTGGTGCCGTCTCGCGACGTCGCCCAGTTCTGCACAACCGAAAGATTGGAAGCATCGAAACGTGCCGGTTCCGATTTGATCGCACGGGGCTGGGCGACTTGGCTCCTCCCCTGCGAAGCGGGGGAGGGGGACCGCGCGAAGCGTGGTGGAGGGGGCGCATTTTGTGCGACGCCCCCCTCCCCGCCTTCGGCGGTACTCCCCCCGTAAACGGGGGGAGAGCCATTTTGCTCAACCCCATATTCATACAGCGTCGGCGGCTGAGTAAAGCTCTCATAAGTGAAGTAGGCTTCCGGCCCCCACTCATTTGCGGAAATCACTTCCGTCGAGCCCTGCTTCGGCATTGGCAGCACACGCTCGCGCCATTTGCCATCGTCGAACCGGAATTCATGAATCGAGCCGATGACGTCCTCATAGATCGGGGCGAACACCGCATCCTGTCCCGCCGAGACGCTCTGCGCGATCATCGCGTGCGGCCCCGGCGTGTAGAGCACAGAGACCGGCTGCATCTTCCCCGTCTGAATGAACGTAAGAACCGGGAACGCGACCAGCGAACCTTTG
>JAICVV010000139.1 GCA_025935155.1 Alphaproteobacteria bacterium | reverse complement strand
CGGGTTCCGTGCAAGAGATTCCATGCGCGTCTTGTCGCCCAGGATGGAACCGCCGCTGCGTTGTGAGGACGGATCGACCGCCAGCACGGCCAGCCTGTGCCCTTCACCGATAACATGCGCGCCGAGGGCTTCAATGAAGGTCGACTTGCCCACGCCGGGCGCGCCGGAGATTCCCACCCGCATGGCGCCGCCGGTACGGGGCAACAGCGAAGTCAGCAATTCCTCTGCTTTGCTCCGGTCCGCGGCCCGGGTGGACTCGACCAGTGTGATGGCGCGCCCCAGCGCGCGGCGGTCCCCGCGCAGGATTTGATCGCTAAACGAGAGGGTGGCGGTCACAATTGAACCATCTCCATTTCGCGATATGATCCCCCGCTGCGGGGGATAGTGACCCGGAGTTTTCCATGCGGAAAGTCCCCGCGCTTGTTACAGCCGCCGCCGTTCTGGCGGTCCCCTGCTATGCCAAGGCCGCGGAGAAGATCGCGAGCTTGGGAAATGCCAGGACTGGGCACGTCGCTGTCGACTACACCATCGCATTCCTCGGCATTCCGTTCGGCCATACCCAGTACGATATCCGCGTCGGCAGCGACGGCTATCATACCGACTCGCATTTCGAGACCAGCGGCATCGTCAGCGCCTTCTGGCAGGCAACCATCGATGCCACCGCCGCAGGGCAGTTCACCGCGGCAGGTATTTCACCGGCGCAATACGATTCGCATTACCGCCGCGGCGGAAAGCCACCGCGGCGTGTGAAGCTCTCCTACGGCAGCGATGGTATGCCGGTGCTGTTCGCCGATCCGCCATACGACACGCACAAATATCCGGTGACGGATGCCGAGAAAAAGGCTGGCCTCGATCCGTTGAGCGCGGCGACCTCTGTGCTGACCGCAATACGCGAGAGCGCGACGAATCCCTGCGGCACGGCCGCGCCCGTATTCGATGGGCGGCGGCGCTACAACATCGAATTCACCTACTTGCGCGACGAGGCGCTAAAACTGGACAACGGCCTGTTCACCGGCAACGCGCATTTGTGCCAGCTGCACTACAACCAGATCGCCGGTTTCAAGCCGAAAATCCTGAAGGAAGGGCGCGAGCTGCCGCCAGCCTATGCCTGGCTCGCTGAAATCCCGAACGCCAGTGCACCGCATGGACAC
Organism: Alphaproteobacteria bacterium; assembly: GCA_025935155.1. Classification (GTDB taxonomy): domain Bacteria; phylum Pseudomonadota; class Alphaproteobacteria; order Micropepsales; family Micropepsaceae; genus Rhizomicrobium. The sequence continues at coordinate 4,859 of JAICVV010000139.1, read as the reverse complement.
TACATTGTGCCCCTGAAGTTGTGGGCTTCTACCGGCTTCGGCACCGTTACAGCAACCTTGACACAGCTAAAGGTGGAAGGCAGCGCGGGCAAAAGCTGAGGCCGGACCGCTTCGTGGCGATCTGGTTTATCGGCCTTTAAGGTTTTTGCGGTACGCGCGAGAGCGAAATTCCCTCTGGCTGGCGCGTGCAGTTTCCACCGTTTCTGATGCAGATTGGGCAATGGGCGGAGGCGCCTTTACTTGCGGCGCTCATTTTTGTCCCGCTGGAGCGGCTTTGGCCGTGGCGGCGGCAGCAGGTTTTGCGGCAGGGCTGGACGGCCGATCTCGCCTACGTTTCGGTGAACGGGCTTTTCGTTTGGCTTGGAATTAGCGCAGTGCTGGTAGCCGCGACGGCGGCGCAGCGATTTGCGGTACCGGCCGGGATGACCGCCTTCGTTTCGAAGCAGCCGTTATGGCTTCAGACGATTGCGGCGCTGATGGTAGGCGATTTCTGCCTTTATTGGGCGCACCGCGCGCTCCACCGAAACAGCGTCCTTTGGCGCTTTCATGCCATTCATCACGCTATCGAAGAGCTCGACTGGGCGGCCGCCTATCATAGCCATCCTATCGATGTGCTGATTTTGAAAGGCGCAGCGGCTGGCTCAGTTGTAGCACTTGGCTTTTCGCCCGTCGCAATTGGCATCTATATGACGATCTACGGTTGGGTTTCGCTTGTGGTGCATTCGAACGTTCGGGTCACGGCGGGGCCGCTGCGATGGCTCGTTTCCTCATCGGCCTTTCATCGCTGGCATCACAGCAACGAACCGGAGGCGCGCGACCGCAACTTCGCAGCGATTGTTTCACTTTGGGATTTCATGTTTCGAACGGCTTTCCTTCCCGCCGGACGGATGCCGCGGATTTATGGCATCGACGCCGGCATGTCACTTGCGTATGCGGATCAGCTGCTGAACCCGTTCCGCATGCATCGCCGCGCGAGCGGAGTCGAATCGCCCAACATGGATAGAATAGCAAAGCCCGCCACGTAACATTGTTGTCCATGGTACGCGATACGATGCGAGTTTGTATTATTGTGCCCAGTTTTCGATCTTCAAGCCTTTGACGCGCTTGAATTCGCGCTCGTTGTTTGTGACGAGGATAAAATTTTCGGCTCTTTGTCGAATACCCATTCAACGTGCTTGCTAGTTTCCCCATCTGCCGACGATCGGAGCGGGTCCACAACCTGCGAGGAGGAGTACTAGCGCCGCGCTCGCGATCGCACTACCCTGCCTCAGTCAGAGGCCTACTCCGCCGCTGGCGTGTAAACATAAATCTCGCTGCCGTGAGAGCGGAATTCTTCCGATTTTATTTCCATCGCGGCGCGAATTTCGGCGGTCGAAAGCGTGTCGTTCTGGCCGCGCGCGGCGTCGCGGACTTCCTGGCTGATCTTCATCGAGCAGAATTTCGGTCCGCACATCGAGCAGAAGTGCGCCACCTTGGCGCCGTCCGCCGGCAACGTCTCGTCGTGGAAGGCCTGCGCAGTTTCCGGATCGAGCGCCAGCGCAAACTGATCGCGCCAGCGGAACTCGAAGCGCGCCTTGCTCATCGCGTCGTCCCAAATACGCGCTGCCGGATGGCCTTTGGCAAGATCGGCCGCATGCGCGGCAATGCGATAGGCAATGACACCCTGCTTAACATCTTCGCGGTCAGGCAGGCCGAGATGTTCCTTCGGCGTGACGTAGCAGAGCATCGCCGTGCCGAACCAGCCGATCATCGCCGCGCCGATAGCCGATGTAATGTGATCGTAGCCAGGCGCCACATCCGTCGTCAGAGGGCCAAGGGTGTAGAACGGCGCCTCGTCGCAAGCCGCCAGCTGGCGATCCATGTTCTCCTTGATCTTGTGCATCGGCACGTGGCCCGGGCCTTCGATCATCACCTGCACGTCGTGCTTCTGCGCGATGCGGTTGAGTTCGCCCAAGGTGTCCAGCTCCGCGAACTGTGCGGCGTCATTGGCATCGGCAATCGAACCCGGGCGCAAGCCGTCGCCCAGCGAGAACGACACGTCGTAAGCTTTCAGGATTTCGCAGATGTCCTCGAAATGCGTGTAAAGGAAATTCTCCTTGTGATGCGCGAGGCACCATTTGGCGAGAATGGAGCCGCCGCGCGACACGATGCCGGTGACACGCTCGGCGGTGAGCGGAATGTGCGCGAGCCGCACGCCCGCATGGACCGTGAAATAGTCCACGCCCTGCTCGCACTGTTCGATCAGTGTGTCGCGATAGATTTCCCACGTGAGGTCTTCCGCGATGCCACCGACCTTCTCCAGTGCCTGGTAGATCGGCACCGTGCCGATGGGCACCGGCGCGTTGCGCACGATCCATTCGCGGATGGTGTGGATGTGGCGGCCGGTGGACAGGTCCATCACCGTGTCCGCGCCCCAGCGGATAGACCACACCATTTTCTCCACTTCCTCCGCCACACCCGAAGTGACGATGGAGTTGCCGATATTGGCGTTCACTTTGGTGAGGAAGTTGCGGCCGATAATCATCGGCTCGGATTCCGGATGGTTGATGTTGGCGGGAATGATGGCGCGGCCACGGGCCACCTCGTCGCGTACGAATTCGGGCGTGATGTCATCCGGGATGTTCGCGCCGAAGGAATTGCCGTCGCGCAGTTTCGATCGCCCGAGGTTCTCGCGCGCTGCGATAAACTTCATTTCCTCGGTGACAATTCCCTGGCGCGCATAATGCAGCTGCGTGACGTTGCGCCCCCGCTTTGCACGTAGTGGTATTCGGCCGGTGCGGTCGAATTGCGGCACGGACAGAAGCTCGCCTCGCTTCAGCCCGTCGTCCTCCGGCTTGCGCGCCCTGCCCTCGTATTCTTCGGCATCGGCGCGTGCGAGAATCCACGCGCGGCGCTTGGCCGCCAGCCCGCGTTCGATATCGATCCGCGCGTTATCGTCCGTGTACGGACCGGAGGTGTCGTAGAGCCGCACAGGGGCTTCTCCGCCGGAGAGCGCCACCTCACGAAACGGCACGCCGTCCACATAGGTCTTCCGCGAGCCGGGCAAAGGCCCTCGCGTCACATCGACAGATTTAGGATGCAGGATGGGTTTGTTCATCTCACCTCTCCCTACGCCGGCGTTACCCGGATCAGGTTCAAAGGGACTCGGGCCAGCCCGCCCGATCTCAGCTCCTCTCAGAGCGCCCCTGGGATAGTTGACCTATAGCACCTTCCTCTTCAGCCGTCATCGTCCAGCGCGCGGGGCGATCCCATCGGACCACCGTGCCCCGCCGCCGGCATCGTGCCGCTCGTTTTGCGGCCGATTACATATTCTTCGCCATTTTCTCGGCCTGGGTGAGCGGGATTTCGTTGCCGGCCCTGTCGACATAGTGGATGTCGAACTTGCCGTCGCTGGATAGATACAGCAGGCATTCGCCGCCCGAACCGCACATGAAACGGTGCGGATGCTTCGACGGCTGGAAATTGTAGGCGCCGACTGTGGCGGGCTTGGGGGCTTCGCCCTTCATCTCCAGCTTGCCCATGCCCTTGATCATCACCAGCTGTTCGTTTGGCGTGTGCCAGTGCATGGTGGAATCGCATCCGGCCGCGAATTTCAGCACTACCGTCGACGGGCCGGTCATGGGATCGCCAGCGGCGACGCCCACCGTCAGGCACTTCGGCAAATCCGGCATGTTCTTGTAGTCCAGTTGGCTTGCTTTGGTGGCAATGGGATTGCCGGACAGCTCGGCTGCGATCGCGCCCGTAGAAACCGCGCAACAAACCGCGGCGCCAAAAACATATACGGCCCCGATAAGGTTTTTCATGGAATTCTCCTCTCGCGAATGATGGTTAGGCAACGGAGTTTTGCGCAGCCGGTTCCGAGCGTAGTGACCGCCGAGTGCTGCGACTTTGCAGGCTTTGAGGAGCGTTCCACCGATCCAGGGGCTTGGTCTTCTGCCCAAGGCAGTCCCGCAATTTTCGCAAACCGGGTCCGATGGAATAGTTTCGCGGCTTGTTCGCCTGTAGGCTGCTCCCAGATTGGGCTGACAATCATTGGAGGGACATCATGGCATTACGCAAATTCATCATCGAACGCGACATTCCAGCGGTCGGCAGCCTGGAGCGCGAGCAGCTTCGCGGCGCCGCAGCCCAGTCGAACAAGGTGCTGCGGGAGCTTGGGCCGGATATCCAGTGGGTCGAAAGCTATGTGGCGGCAGACAAGACCTTTTGCGTGTACCTGGCGAAGGACGAGGAGATCATCCGCGAGCACGCCAACCTCAGCGGCTTTCCGGCCACCAAGATCACCGAGGTGACGAAGATTATCGATCCGACCACGGAAAAGGCGGCCTAATTTCGGTTCCGTGTTGGGGAGTTCCGAAGCCAAAGCCGGACTTCCCAGCGCGGCCCCTGGACGGCCGCGGCATTGCTGCGCGGGACACATTGTTGCGCCCCAACAGAGGCCATGCTACATCGCCCGCGCGCGGGGCTTCTGAGTCGCCTGTGCGGGTGAATTTCTTCGCTCAATCAACAGTTTAGCAGTCGTCCGGCCGAGCGCCAGCGCCTTCCCGAAAGGCCGCCTCGCGTGCCGGGCAAAAAGAGGCACGGGTGGCGGCAGAACACGCGCACGAGGCAGGTCTGGCGGGGCGCTATGCGCTGGCCGTTTTTGAGCTGGCACAGGAAGAACGCGCCGTCGAAACGGTCGCGGCCGATTTCGCGACGCTGAAGCAGCTGATGGCGGAAAGCCCCGAGCTCACGCGGCTCATCCGCGCGCCGGTGTTTTCCCGCGAGGAACAGGCGGCCGGCATGAACGGCGTGCTGCACCGGATGGAAGCCGCCCCGCTCACCCGCCGTTTCATTCTGTTGCTCGCGTCGAAGCGGCG
>JAICVV010000339.1 GCA_025935155.1 Alphaproteobacteria bacterium | reverse complement strand
CCCGGCAATCGCCGCGCTTGGTGACGAAATTGTAGATGCCGCCCTTGCCTTCCTCGTCGCCGGGATACCAGTTCTGCACCGTGGAGTATTTGATCTCCGCGCCTTCCAGCGCCACCAGCTCCACCACCGCTGCGTGCAGCTGATTCTCATCGCGCTTGGGCGCGGTGCAGCCTTCGAGGTAACTCACATACGCGCCTTCGTCGGCGATGATCAGCGTGCGCTCGAATTGCCCGGTGCCCTGCGCGTTGATGCGGAAATAGGTGGAAAGCTCCATGGGGCAGCGCACGCCTTTCGGCACGTAGACGAAGCTGCCGTCGGAAAACACCGCCGAATTCAGGGTGGCGAAGAAATTGTCCGTGACCGGAACAACGCTGCCCAAATACTCCTTCACCAGCTCCGGATAATCGTGGATGGCTTCGGAGATGGGGCAGAAGATCACGCCCGCTTCGGACAGCTTCGCCTTGAAGGTGGTGGCGACGGAAACGGAATCGAACACCGCGTCCACCGCCACGCCGGCCAAGAGTTTCTGCTCGGAAAGCGGAATGCCGAGCTTGTTGTAGGTTTCGATCAGCTTGGGATCGACCTCGTCCAGGCTCTTCGGCGCATCGCCGGTGCCTTTCGGCGCGGCGTAATAGTAGGCGTTCTCGTAGTCGATGGGATCGTAGTGGATGCGGCCCCATTTCGGCTCGCGCATCTGCCGCCAGCGGCGATAGGCGCCCAGCCGCCATTCCAGCATCCACTCCGGCTCGTTCTTCTTCGCCGAAATGAAGCGGACCGTATCTTCGCTAAGCCCCTTGGGCGCGCGCTCCATCTCGATGTCGGTGACGAAGCCGTATTTGTACTTCTCGCCGAGGGCAGCGACCTGTTCGCGTGTTTCAACCGCTGCCATCACGCCGCCTTCCGCGCGGAAATGCGCGTCATGAGCTTTTCCAGCGACGCGATTGCGGCATCTGCATCGGCTTGCGTGGAGTTCCATCCGAAGCTGACTCGCAAGGCGCAGCGGGCGAGATCGTCGGGAACACCCATGGCCTTGAGCACATGCGAGCGGCCCACTTTGCCGGAGGAGCACGCCGCACCCGAACTGACGCAGACACCATCGAGATCGAGCGCCATCAGCGCCGTTTCCGCGGAAAGGCTCGGAATGGCGAAGCAGGTGGTGTTCGGCGCGCACTCTGCATCCTGCCCGAACACGACCGCGCCGAATGCCTCAAGCGCATTTTCAAAATGCGCGCGAATGGCAGTGATACGCCCAGCTTCTTCATTGCGATGAGCCCGCAACGCGCGAGCCGCCGCGCCGAAGCCGGCAATGCCGGAAACGTTCTCCGTGCCGCCGCGCCGGCGCATTTCCTGAAAGCCGTTGAACAAGGACGCGAGCGGCGCACCGCCCTTCGCAAGCAACGCGCCAGTGCCCTGCGGCCCACCGAGCTTGTGCGCAGACAGCGAGAGGTAGTCCACATTCCATTCGCGGAATCGGATCGGGCAAGTGCCGCTCGACACCGCATCGACATGAATCAGCGTATTCGCTTGCTCGCGAATGAGCTTTGCGAGCGCGGCAACATCTTCAATCACGCCGGTCTCGTTGTTCACGCAGATGAGCGAAACCAGTGCGCGACCTTCGCTACCTGCCAGCTGCACAGAAAACTCAGCTTGATTGACCTGGCCGTTGGCATCGACCGGAATTTCACAGAGCTGCAACCCGGGAATTGTTTCGGCCAGAGAGGCCGCAACCGCGCGCGCGCTTTCATGCGCCGTCGCCTGGACAAACAGGCGGGTGACCGGTGCGCCAGCTTCTGCCGCGCCGGCAATCGCGCCGCGCAATGCGAGCGCGTTCGCTTCCGCGCCGCCGCTCACGAAAATCACCTCGCCCGGCGCAGCACCCGCAAATTCAGCAACGCTCTCGCGCGCCTCCTCGATCAGCGCCCGCGCTGCGCGTCCCGCCGCATGCACCGACGACGGGTTGCCGCCGATCTCCAGCGCGCGCAACACTGCGGCGCGTGCTTCCGGCCGCAGCGGCGAAGTGGCGTTGTGGTCGAGATAAATCATGCCGCCGGCCTGATCTCGCGCTCGGCCGCCGGCCGGCAGGGCTGCGCGCGACCCAGCACGCGCCGGCCCACCACATCGGCCAACGTGATCGATGAGAGAAACACATGGATCTGCTGCCCCAGCTCCTCCCACAAATCATGCGTGACGCAGCGGATGCTCGCCGTCATGCAGCCCTTCATGCCCGGCACGCACCGGGTAGCCCGGATCGGCTCGTCCACCGCCAGAATAATATCGCCCACGCGCAGCTCATCCGCCGGCCGGCTCAGGCGATAGCCGCCGCCCGGTCCGCGCGCGCTTTTGACCAGCCCATGCCGCCGCAATTTCGCGAACAGCTGCTCGAGATACGACAGCGAAATCTCCTGCCGCCGGGCGATATCCGCCAGCGCCACGGCGCGGCCGCCCTCTTCATGGCCGGCCAGATCGGCCATCGCCATCACAGCGTAGCGTCCCTTGGTGCTCAGTCTCATGGCCAGAACTCCCGCGCGGCTGTCGCTTTTGCCTTGCTTCCAAGGCGCTGCCTTGTGCTAACAAGGAGCGGAACGCCGCCCCCGCAATATAATAATCCTGAGCAAATTGGTCAATTATTCGCCATGAGAGAAACGCATACTGGCCAGCCATTGTTGACTGG
>JAICVV010000114.1 GCA_025935155.1 Alphaproteobacteria bacterium | reverse complement strand
AGCAGGTCGGGCACGTTGCCGCTTGCCTTGTCGATCTTGTTGACGAAGAGAAAGTGGGGGATGCCTGCGTCGCCGAGCCGTTTCAGGAAGGGTTTCAACATCTGCACCTTGGCGGCGTCCGGCTCACACACCACGACCGCGGCATCAACCCCGGTCAGAACGTTCAATGTGTCCTGAAGAAATTCAATGGAGCCCGGGCAGTCCAGGAAGGTGAATGCCTCATCGAGGTACTTCGTGGTCGCACAGTTCACTTCGACGCTCATCTGGCGCGCCCGTGCCTCTGCCGTGAAATCGCCTACTGTGTTGCCTTGCGCCACCGCGCCTTTGCGCTGAACGGCGCCAGTAAGCATGAGGATAGATTCAAGCAACGTCGTCTTCCCGCTGCCGAATGGTCCTACCAGGGCCACTGCGCGTGGCCCACTTCCTCCATTTTTTCTGGGCATTTCCCACCTCCCATGTTGGGCCGATGTTCGCCCTGCGAACGGTAAGATGGCAAGGGCAGCGATGCGTCCGCATCTCAAAAAAATGGGCGGGGTTTCCCCCGCCCATCGAACGTTCAGTCTTGAAACACGGGTCTTAGTTCACCGTAACATCGACACCCTTTGACGATATGCCGTTCACAACGACAGTGAGAGTGCTGGCACCCTTTTCGCAGGACGAAGGCACGTCGAACTTGGCCTTTGTCTTGCCTACGGTCACCACGCCCATGGTGGAGAAGTCGTGACTGCGGCCGAAGCAAACGTCTCCTGTCCCCTTATTCTTGATCTTCACGATCGGAAAGTTCGTCGATTCCTGGGCGTCATCGCCATAGAAGGCACCTTGGGTGAACCCGTTGAAGTTCTTGCCGGCGATTGCGTTGTTGGTACTACCCCGCGCCAGCGAAGCAGGAACGCTGGTAACCTTCGGCAACCACGCCCCGTTCGGCTTTCCGGTTGGGGTGTAGACCGCGACGATCGGTTTCGTCGGCGATTGTCCATCATTGCTGTAGAGCACTTCGCCGCTCGGCAGCAGCAGGAATCGGCCCTGGAACGACGTATCGTTCGGCGCGTCGTCTGGGTCGCTCACTTGCGTAAAGCTGCTACCGTCCCATTCGAAGAAATGCGCGGGCGCGCTGAACACACCCGGGCTCGCCTCGACCAAAACGTTGCCGCTGGGCAGGGTAGCGGCTGGGCCGTCAGCCACATCGTAACCGTTCAGCGGGAAGGCCGGAGCGGAGCTAAAGGTGTTGCTGGTGTAATCGTAAACGTTGTTGTTCGGAGCGCCGCCGAACCAGATCACCGAACCGTCCGGCCGAAGCACGCCCGGTCCAAGCTCATGCGAGCCGGTGTCGACCAAATTGGCCGTCGTGTTCGGCCCCGCTGTCCACGTCCCAGTTGACGGATCGTACAATTCGCTCAAGGAGAAGCCTTGGCCAAGGCCCTTGTTGGCGTCGACGGTAATGATCTTGCCGTTGGGGAGCTGTGTCCAACCTTCCTCGTCGTTGATGTCGGCCTTTCCCGTGCCGGTGGTCTTCCACTTGACGGTCGTGCCGTTAATCGTGGCGATCACCTGGCCGGCAGTGCAGCAGTCGGCGAGCATATACTTCAGCGAGGGCAGAATGACGCTTTGCGCGTCGCCAATTTTGGACCAGCCACTCGGCGGCGATACCGCCGTCCAGCTGTCGGACACATTATCGTAGAGTGCGCCCTTGTTGGTCCATGCCCCACCGCCACAATCGCCGTCTGCCGAATTATACTCGCCACCATTGATCATCACGCGGCCATCGGGCAGCACCTCAGACGCAAAGAAGAATGGGAAATACCCTGACGGAAGGCTGCCTGCCTGACTCCAGGTGCCGTTCACATAGCTCCCTTTGCTGTCTGGCGTCAGCCGGTACCATTTCGAGGTGCACCAACTGTGCATCAGCACGGTTCCATCCGTCATCAGCAAGGCTGTGTCAGGACCAGTCGATCCGGGAAATGCCTTCTTCACATTGGTCCACTTGCCGCCGGCCGGTGTCTGGTACGGTGCTTCGACGGGACCTACGCGGCCCAGAGGACCGCGCGGGTGCAGGGTGAAATGGTGTGCGCTGGCGCACGTCGAATAAGCGGCGGCCGCAACGAGAACGAGCGACGAGGCACTCGCCGCCAAACTGCGTTTCGATAGCATAATTGTCTCCCCTAGATGATCTGCTCTTACGCGAATGCGACGCAGACCGGCACCACCATTGGCGCAGGCACTGTGCCGCAAACCGCGGTCCGTGTCACGACAGCCGCAGTCACGATTCTACTGGTGCAGAGAGTGAAGGTCCTGAGCACGTCTGAAATCGAATTAATATGCCCGGCGATGCCCATCGCGCGACACATGCGTCCGGTGGTATAGCGTCCATCCATGACGTACGCTCGCGCCGCATTCCTGGTCTTTGCTATGCTGCTCACGGCCTGCAGCGAGGACGATAAGCGTTTCCTGTTGACCTACGATCACCCGAAAGCGGGACAGGCGGTCCTCGCCAGTACAGCTGTGCCTGCTACGGTTTCACCACCGGATGCCCCAGTCCCGAATGAAGCACCCGCGCCTGCCCCGGCAGAATCTGCAGCAGTTGCGGCCGAACCTGGACCGGCGCCAGAAGTTGCAGCGGCTTCGCCTCAGCCGCTCCCTTCAGCATCCACGTCAGGCGAAGGTGCCGGACCGCCGGCGGCCGGTCCGCCGCCGTATGTCCCAGAGACTGCTTCGTCGCCCTCGGTCATCGGGACGCCGCCGCCTCCTGCGCCGGTTACGACTGCGACCGCGCCGGTCAGCGGAGCAGCGCCTGATCCAGCCGCACCCGCATCCGTCACAGCCGAGTCCGCGGTTCCGGTACAGCCCGCCTCCGAGCCGGCAGAGGCGATGGTTCCTCCTCCATCCAGCGCAGCTGAAGGAAATGCGGCCAATGTGGAGATATCGCCTTCGGTGGCGCCGGAGGCCCCTCCTCCAGAGGTCGTGTTGTTGAGGCCGCCATCCTCTGAGGCGCCGGCAGCAGCACCGTCTCCCCCACAGATCGTGTCGCTGAAGCCACCATCGTCTGCACCACCTCCGGCAGTGTCGCCAAACAGACACGCTGTTCCGGCGATGGTCCGCCCTGCGCCCCCTCCGCCGGAGGGTGCACCGGCAGATGTTTCCGCCACCGTGGTCATGCAGAATGCGCCAGCTGCGACGGCGAATCCGCCAGCCGAGGCGGCCGCCGTTATTGAAGGGGTTGCGGCAGCCATGCCAACCGCGGTTTCAGCGGCAGCCGATGCCCATTGCAAAGCTGTCGCCGGACAACGAAAGAAGGACTCGGCTGTCAACGGCTATGACGATGACATGCAACAGCACATCTTCGATGGCACGTACAAGAACTGCCTGGACTGGGCGGCACAACATCCCGGAGCGGACTATTAGCGCAGACTGGCGCAGAAACGCTGGATACGCCGGCAGGCTTCTTCAAGCACTGTAATAGAAGCCGCATAGGAGATGCGGAAGAAGGGCGAGAGGCCGAAGGCTGCTCCCTGCACTACCGCGACCCCTTCCTCCTCGAGAAGCTTGCGCACGAAATCCGTGTCGGTCTGAATTTTCACGCCGTCGCGCGCGCTCTTGCCGATCAGTTTCCGAATGGATGGATAGACGTAGAACGCACCTTGCGGCTTTGTGCATTCAAGCCCCTGTGCCTGATTCAGCATGGAGACAACGAGGTCGCGCCGCTCTTCAAAGGCGCGCTGGAACGTCGCAATAAAGTCCTGCGGTCCGGTCAGTGCCTCGACAGCGGCCCATTGCGAAATCGACGCGGCGTTGCTGACAGTTTGCGATTGCAGTTTCGCCATTGCGGCGATCAGCGGCTCCGGCCCGCCGCAGTAACCGATGCGCCAGCCTGTCATCGCATATGCTTTGGAAACGCCATTCATGGTCAGCGTCCGAGGAACCATCCGAGGGTCCACGGAAGCAAGCGTGCGAAACCCAAAGCCATCGTAGACGAGATGCTCATACATATCGTCGGTGAGCACCCACACGTGCGGATGCCGCAGCAGCACGCCAACAAGAGCCTGCAGCTCCTGCCTGCTGTAGCAGACACCGGAGGGATTCCCGGGTTGATTGAAAATGAACCATTTGGTCTTCGGTGTGATAGCGCGATCAAGTGCTTCCGGCGTCAGGCGGAAACCATCCTCAATCATGGTCTCAACGATGACAGGTCTGCCGCCGCCCAGCAGCACGATGTCCGGGTAACTGACCCAGTAGGGCGCGGGCACGATAACTTCGTCACCGGGATTTAGGGTAGCCATCAGTGCAGTGTAGATTACTGCCTTGCCGCCGGGCGCGACGAACGTTTGCGAAGGTGTATAGTCGAGATCGTTTTCGCGCTTGAACTTTGTGCAGATCGCCTGCCGCAGTTCGGGAATGCCTTCTACAGCCGTGTACCTCGTTTCATTGCGCCGGATGGCAGCAATAGCCGCTTCCTTGATGTTCTCCGGCGTATCGAAATCCGGCTCGCCGGCCCCAAGAACGACTACGTCCCGCCCGGCCGCCTTCAGCGCCTGCGCGGCTTGCGTGATGGCAATGGTAGGCGACGGTTGAACGCGCGAAAGCGACTCGCTCAAAAAATCGGGCGGCAGATCTTGGTTTCGATGAGGCATCGCGGGATCAGGACGCAAATCGGTGGCGCTTGCAAGACTGCCATTTGGCGAATCCAACACACGGAGCAGAGCTCACGAGCCACAAGCCTTGAGATAATTCCGTCGGAGCCCTTGCTGGCTGCCAGAATGGGCGCATAGCGAATGCGGTTGAGTTGTGCTTTACCTGGACCGCCAAGGGTTCCTCTCACCGGTATTTGAACCGACCGCTTCGGAGGCAAACGCCAAAAAAGCCCGAAAAGCCGGTATTGCGCCCCATTTTCGCCGGCGGCAGTCACAGGACAGTGTATTTCCGAAACGCTGCAACGCCTGTCAAATGGGTGTAACTTTCACATGCATTCGGGAAGGGTTCGTAACATGAAGTTTCTCACAATATCGGGACTGGTTTTGCTCTCGGCGGCGGCTGCAGGCTCCGCCGGTGCGGCGGTGACTGTGCTCGGAGGCGGGCTCGGCGCCACTTGTTATCAGGTTGCGGAGTTCGGGGGCGATCCAGCTCAGGGAATCCAAACCTGCACAATGGCCATCGAGCAGGAAGCCCTCAACTCTTCGGATAAGGCCGCGACCTACATCAATCGCGGCATTCTCCGATCGCGAGTCGGCGACACGAACGGAGCCCTCAGGGATTACAATTGGGGGCTGACGATGGATGGGCAGCACGGCGAAGGATATGTCGACCGCGGCGCCACCTACATTGAAATGCAGCGCTATCGTGAGGCACTGGACGACATCAACAAGGGCATCGAGATGGGCGCGAACAAGCCTCACATCGCCTACTACGATCGCGCGATTGCAGACGAGGCCTTGGGAAACATTCGCGCCGCCTACATGGATTACAAGAAGGCGGTCGAAATCGAGCCCAACTTTCCGCTAGCGACCGAGCAGCTCTCACGCTTTAAAGTGGTGCGGAAGGAATCCTCCAGCCAATAGCATCGCTGTAATGCGAACTGGAGCAGGCGCCCCCTCAGGCGCCTGTTCTCGTTTGATGACAACGATTTCGTTCGCGACGTGCCCGCCGGAGGAAGGCTCGCGACAGACTGATACAATTTCGATGCTGTGCTGACCTTTCCGCTTCCGTTTTCAGCGCTCATTCTCAAATTCAATGGAGCGGGGCACGCTCGGGAATATCCATGGCTTTGCAATTCGACACGACGATGGGCGGACGCGGCGCCGAAGCGCCAAGCCGGTCCGATCGTCGGCGCCGGGTAATTCGGACGTGGCCCCAGTCTCGCCGTTCTGCATTGTTCATTGCCCTTTTTGTCCTCTTTTCGGCTGCGGCGGCCCTCTATCTGCTGAAAAACGATGCGGGCGGGACCGCCTACGCGACCGCGATAGTAGGAAGGAGCGACATTGAAGAAACCGTTACGGCGCTCGGCAATTTACAGCCACGGGATTATGTCGATGTCGGTGCGCAAGCCACAGGCCAGCTTAAAAAGTTGTATGTCGATATCGGCTACAAGGTGAAACAGGGACAGCTTCTTGCCGAAATAGATCCGCAGGTCGCCACCGCCAAAGTCGAACAGGATGAAGGCAATCTCGCCAATCTGAAAGCGCAACTCGCCGATAAGCAGGCGCAAGCATCGCTTGCCAGCGCGAATTTCGCCCGCCAGAAGGGACTGAAGGCCGCCGACGCCACCAGCAAAGCAGATTACGACAGCGCAGCGCAGGCGGCGGGCTCCGCCACGGCAGAAGTGAATGCCTTGAAGGGACAAATCGCAGCGGCGCAATCGCAGCTGAACGGCGACAAGGTAACCTTGGGATACACCAAAATTTATGCGCCGATGTCCGGCACGGTCGCGTCCGTTTCCATCAAACAGGGACAGACGATCAATTCGGTGCAGCAGGCACCCACCATTTTGCGAATCGCCGACCTGAAGACCATGACGGTGTGGACACAGGTGTCAGAGGCCGATGTGCCGAAGCTGAAAATCGGCATGCCGGCATATTTCACCACACTCGGCAACCCCGACAAGCGCTGGTACGGCAAGCTGCAGCAGATTCAGCCGACGCCTACGATCATCAACAACGTCGTGCTCTACACGGCGACGTTCGATGTCGCCAATCCCGGCGATGAACTGATGACACAGATGACGGCGCAGGTGTTCTTCGT
>JAICVV010000316.1 GCA_025935155.1 Alphaproteobacteria bacterium | reverse complement strand
GCGGCTGCTGGATACCAATCTGCCGGAAAGTGCCGCGCCGCTCTCATTTCCGTTCGGACAGGAGTATCAGTTGAGCGGCCGTTCGCTTCTTCTGTTTCTTCTTGAGCCTGAAACTTCCTGAGCGCCGCCCTTCGCCTCCCAAGCGCACGGATCAGCTAGGCTCGGTGAGGAAGGAATGGGGGACCGATTCAAGCTGTAGTGACACCGAGCCATGCATGTTCAGGCGACGAGAACTTTTGCCGCGCTTTCCGGCAACTCTTCGCCAAAGGCGCGCTGATAGAACTCCGCCACGCTGGCGCGCTCCAGCTCGTCGCACTTGTTCAGGAAGGTGAGGCGGAAGGCGAAGCCAATATCGCCGAAGATTTCCGCGTTCTCGGCCCATGTCATTACGGTGCGCGGGCTCATGACCGTGGAAAGATCGCCGTTCACGAAGGCATTGCGGGTCATATCCGCGACGCGCACCATCGCCGAAATCTGCTTCTTCTTCTCCGCGGTCGCGGCATAGGACGGCACCTTCGCCAGCACGATGTTCACTTCGTTGTCGTGCGGCAGATAATTCAGCGTGGTGACGATGTTCCAGCGATCCATCTGGCCCTGATTGATCTGCTGGGTGCCGTGATACAGGCCCGTGGTGTCGCCGAGACCGATGGTGTTGGTGGTTGAGAACAGCCGGAACGCGGGATGAGCGCGGATCACGCGGTTCTGATCCAACAGAGTGAGCTTCCCCTGCGCCTCAAGCACCCGCTGGATCACGAACATCACGTCAGGGCGTCCGGCATCGTACTCATCGAACGCCAGCGCGACCGGATTTTGCAGCGCCCAGGGCAGCAGGCCTTCACGGAATTCCGTCACCTGCTGGCCGTCGCGCAGCACGATGGCATCCTTGCCGATCAGATCGATGCGGCTGATGTGACTGTCGAGATTGACGCGGATGCACGGCCAGTTGAGTCGGGAGGCCACTTGCTCGATATGCGTGGATTTGCCGGTGCCGTGATAACCCTGGATCATTACGCGGCGGTTGAAGGCAAAGCCCGCCAGAATGGCGAGCGTGGTGTCGCGGTCGAAGCGATACGCCGGATCGCGGTCGGGCACATATTCGTTGCCGCGCGAGAACGCCGGCACCTTCATTCTGGCGTCGATGCCGAAGGTTTCCTTCACATCGATTTCGATGTCAGGCACCGATGCCGTGTCGAGGCCTTGAGGCTCCATGTTCATGCTTGTATCCGGCTTTGCGACTCGGGCGGAAGCCGCCGCTAGGTGGGGGAGGGGCCGGCGCCTAGGTCAGCCCCGAGGCGCGCAACACGCCATAGGCCTTGATAACCTGTTTGAGACGCTCTTCAGCGCCCCGATCGCCGCCGTTTGCGTCGGGATGAAACCGCTTCACGAGTTCCTTATATCGCGCCTTGATCTGGAGCAAGGTAGCGGTGGGGTCAAGGTTCAATACCTCCAGCGCACGCTCCTGCATACCGGTCAGGCGCCGTTCGGGCGGACGCGGCCGCGGCTTTTCTGCCGCGTCGCCGAACACGCCATAACCATCGTCGAATTCATAGGGCCCGCGGCCGTTGCGCGGCCGGGCGGAGCGCTTCCCCAACGGCCAGGTGGGGCGATGGCCCGTGATCGCGGCTTCGCGGAACGCATCGATTTCGTCCTCGCTCATGCCGCGGAAATAATCCCACGATTCATTGTGGGCGCGGGCGTGCTCCAGGCAGAACCACAGATGCTCGTTCAGATCGTCGCGCGATTTGGGAACGCGGTGCGTTCCTTCCTTGATGCAATCGGGGCGTGCGCAGGCACGCGCGGACGGCGGGGGCGGCGCAGCCCGATCCGGCTTGATCCGGATATCCTTCTTGTAGCGTGAGTGCGTTGCCCGCTGCATGCTCAAATTATGGGTGCAAAGTCTGAAAAAACAAGAAAACGAAACACTTGACTTTGGTTCCCGAACCCATGAGGCATCTGGCAAATGGCTGCATCGGACGTGATTGCGCAGAAGCTTGCGGCGGCATTTTCGCCGGGCGAGTTGTCTGTGGTCGATGATAGCGCGAAACATGCCGGCCATGCTGGCAGCCGCCCCGAAGGCGAAACGCACTTCAGCGTGCGGATTGTCTCCGCTGCATTCGAAGGGTTATCGCGGGTGGAACGCCAGCGGCGCGTTTATGCTGCATTGGCAGACGAGATGAAAACGCACGTTCATGCGCTGTCGCTCACCACTCTCACCCCCGCCGAAGCCTGGAACGAGCATTGACGGCTTTTGGCAGCAGAGTGCGCTGACTCTTATCCTCCCCCGCTTGGGGGGGAGGATAAACGAACGGCAAATGCTTCAGCTACTCCGCCGCGGCCGTTTTGCTTGGCGGAACGATACGTAGTGCGGTGATCTGGTTGCGCTGGCGCCGCAGGATTTCGAACTTGTATCCGTGAAAGGCGAAACGCTGCCGCGGCTCGGGGATGGTGCGCGCTTCGTGAATCACCAGCCCGGCGATGGTGGTGGCCTCTTCATCTGGCAGGTGCCATTCGAGTTCGCGGTTGAGATCGCGGATCGGCATGGCGCCATCGACGATGTAGGAGCCATCCGCCTGCAGGCGAATACTACGGCGCGCGCTGCGCTCGTGCTCATCCGGAATGTCGCCGAAGATTTCATCGACGATATCGTCGCGCGTGATGAGCCCCTGCAACGCACCATACTCATCCACAACCAGGGCAAAGTGCGAGCGGTGCGTGCGGAAGGCAGAGAGCTGCTCCTCCAGCGTCGTGGTATCCGGCACAAACCAGGGCGGTGTCATCAGCGAAAGAATGTCGAAACCTTCCAGTGAACCTTTCCGTCGCAGGAATTCGCGCAGCACATCGCGGGCGTGCAGGATACCGACGATGTTGTCCGGCGCCTCGCGCCACACCGGCACACGGGCGTGCCGCGCTTCCACCAGATCGTCGAACAGTTTCTGCTGCGGCTGGTCGGCATCGATGGCCACCATGTTCTTGCGGTGAACCATCACGTCGCCCACTTTCAGTTCGGGCAAATCGAGCAGGCCGCTCAGCATGTCGCGG
>JAICVV010000140.1 GCA_025935155.1 Alphaproteobacteria bacterium | reverse complement strand
TGTGACCAGCGGATGCCGCACCACATCCTTTTCGCTGAAGCGCGCCGTAGCAACGCCGTCCACGCCTTCCAGAATGGAAAGGGCTTCGTTCAATCCTTCGGCGCGGCCGCCGGGCAGATCGCTTTGGGAGGGATCGCCCGTTACCACCATGCGGCTTTCCTCGCCCAGGCGGGTCAGAAACATCTTCACCTGCGCGGAGGTGCAGTTCTGCGCTTCGTCGAGAATCACGAAAGCACGCGAAAGCGTACGGCCGCGCATGAAGGCCAGCGGGGCCACTTCGATCACGCCGCTTTCCATCATCCGCGTGCATTGCTCGCCCATGGTTTCGAACAGAGCGTCGTAAAGCGGCCGCAGGTAGGGATCGATTTTCTCACGCAGATCGCCGGGCAAAAAGCCGAGCCGTTCGCCGGCTTCCAGCGCAGGGCGCGAGAGCACCAGCCGCTCCACCTTGCGTTCGTAAAGCAGATGCGCGCCGAAGGCGGCCGCGAGATACGTCTTGCCGGTCCCGGCGGGTCCGATGCCGAACACCAGCGGGTGCGTGCGCATGAGATCGAGATAGGCACTTTGGGCGGGTGAGCGTGCCCGAACGGTGCGCCCAGCTGCGGTTTTTACGGACGGCGTGCCGAAATCGCCGTCGGCGCGCGCTTCTTCGTGAGTGGCAAAGCGAACTTCGGCGTCCAGCTCGGCGGGGCCGATATCTTCACCGGCCTCGAGCCGAGCATATAACGCGCGCAACACCGACGCGGCCCTTTCCCGCGCGTCCGCCGAACCTTCCACCGCCACGAGATTGCCGCGCGTAGCCACGCGAACGCCAAGCTTCTGCTCAAGCCGCACGAAATTCTTCTGATGCGCGCCACCCAGCGCCGCGAAAAAGGAATTGTCCGGAAATTCGAGCGTGACCTGCTCACGGGCCGGCTTGCGCCGCTTCGCTTGTGCCGGGCTCAAGCCGCTGCCATTCCCTTCGGCCGTACGGCGGTTAGTGCGCCGCTCAGGCTGTTCCGCATTGCGCGGGTAATCGTCACATCGTGGATTTCGCCGATGAGGTGCTCCGCATCGTCGACATGCACGGGCTGCAAGTACGGTGAGCGGCCCACCGCCTGTCCCGTTTTGCGGCCCGGTTTTTCGAATAATACCGGCATCGAAAGCCCTTCGCAGGATTTTGCAAAGTCCGCCTGCTGCTCTGCCAGCAACGATTGCAGCGCCTGAAGGCGTTCGGACTTTGCCTGTTCCGGCACTTGTTTCCGTGCGGCGGCCGCCGGCGTGCCCGGGCGCGTGCTGTATTTGAACGAAAACGCCTGCGGGTACTTCACCTCGCGCACCAGGGCCATCGTCTGCTCGAAATCGGTGTCGGTTTCACCGGGAAATCCGACAATGAAATCGGAAGAGAGCGCGATATCGCTGCGCGCTGCGCGAATTTTGTCCACCAGCCGCAAATAGTGATCGCGTGCATGACGCCGGTTCATGGCCTCGAGCACGCGATCGGAACCGGACTGCACTGGCAGATGCAGATACGGCATCAGCTTTTGCAGATCGCGATGCGCCGCGATCAGATCGTCGTTCATATCGCGCGGGTGGCTGGTCGTGTAGCGCAACCGCTCCAGCCCTTCGATTTCCGCAAGACGATGCAGCAAGCGCGCGAGGCTCCACGAATTTCCCTCCGGGCCCGCACCGCAATAGGCATTCACGTTCTGGCCGAGCAGCGTGATCTCGCGCACGCCGTGCTCCACAAGACGGTGCGCTTCTGCCTCGATCTGCGCCACCGGCCGCGAAAACTCGGCGCCACGCGTGTAAGGCACCACGCAGAAGGTACAAAATTTGTCGCAACCTTCCTGCACCGTGAGAAATGCCGCCGGTCCATCTGCGCGCGCCGCGGGCAGCGCATCGAATTTTTCGTCCGGCACGAAGTCTGTTTCGAGTACGCGGCCCTCGCTGCGCTCGACGCGTGCGATCATTTCCGGGAGGCGATGGAGCGCCTGCGGGCCGACGACGATATCGACGGCGTTCTGGCGGCGGGCAATTTCCTCCCCTTCTGCCTGCGCCACGCAGCCGGCGACTGCAATCAGCATGCGGCCACCCTGCTCGGCCCTCTCCTCTTTCAGGCGGCGCAGACGCCCCAGTTCGGAATAAACCTTCTCGGCGGCCTTCTCGCGAATGTGGCAAGTGTTGAGGACAACGATATCGGCATCGTCCGGTGCATCGGCTGCGGCATAGCCCAGCGGCGTCAGCAGATCCGCAATACGCGCGGAATCGTAGACGTTCATCTGACAACCGTAGGTCTTGATGAAAAGCTTTTTCATGCGTGGCCGTTCGGGCGGCGGTTATGCGTGATCGTGCCAATCGCTGGCAAGGTAAAAGCCTAGGTGGCCGCTTTCGCCACGGCCGCCTGGGCGCGGCGGCGGCGCAGGCGTTCCAGCGCGCTTGCCTTGGGCGCCTCCCAATATGCCCCCGCAAGCGCCCGCGCCTGACCTTCCCGAACCAGCATTTCCGCGGTTGCGGCCAGCGCCTTTCGTCCTCCAGCGGTGTCGATCGTCATCGGCGGATGAAACTCCACCACGACGTCGACGGGCCCCGCCTTAATGGCTTCCCACAGATGTGGCACCAGCTCCATATCGCCGTACCAGGCGAAGAGGGGCCGGTTTTCCCGTCCCATCGGAACGCCATGAAGGCCCACATAGGTCACGGACACGGGCTGCACGGGCACGTGCTGCACATGGCCCTCGGCGTCGATTCCCACCTCCGATTCCGCGGCGCCCATCAGCGCGCTGCGGAACGGAAGCACGTGATTGCCATCATTGGAGGTGCCCTCCGGAAACAGCACAAGCGCATCGCCCCGCTGCAACCGCTTGCGGATTTCATCCCGCGCCGTGAGCGTCTGGCTGCGGCGATCCCGTTCGACGAACAGCGTCTCTTGCAGACGCGCCAGGGTGCCGAAGAACGGCCAGCTGCCGACTTCCTTCTTTGCCACAAATGAAAGTTGTGCCGCCCCGGAGAGCACAATGATATCGAAATACGAGGTGTGATTGGCCACCATTAACACCCCGCGATCCTGAACCGGGGTACCAATGACCTTCAGGCGTATGCCGAACAAACGGCAGAGCCATTTGTGATAGCGGTGAGGAAACGTTTTCCGCCGCGGCAGATGGAATCGCAACGCGCTCCACTGCCAGGGTATGCCGGTAAGTGTGGCGATAACAAAAACGTACAGAAGGACGGCCGCACGGAGGGACTGCATGCCCGCTCACTGCTCGCCGGGCTCGTCCGGCTTTCGTGGCACGCCGTACAGCTCAAGCCGGTGATCCACCAGCTCGAAGCCGAGTTCTTCCGCAACGCGCTTTTGCAACCGCTCGATCTCTTCGTTGCGGAATTCGATTACCTTGCCGGACTGCACATCGATCAGGTGATCGTGATGCGACTCGTGGATCTCCTCATACCGCGAGCGGCCGTTCCGGAAATCATGCCGCTCGAGAATGCCGGCATCTTCGAACAATCGCACCGTGCGGTAGACCGTGGCGATGGAGATGTGCGGATCCACCGATGAGGCGCGGCGATATAATTCCTCGGCATCGGGATGATCTGTCGCTTCGGACAGAACGCGCGCGATCACCCGGCGCTGGTCCGTCATGCGCAGGCCACGGTCGGCGCAAAGCTTTTCGATTCGCGTCATCGGCAGATTAGGTTCGCTCCGTCTTCACACTAGACGAATTATCGAGCGATTCCCATGCGGGAATTGGCAGGTCGCGGCGAAGGATCAATGCATCTGCGAGCGAGTCGCAAGATCGGTAATAGCCTCCGCGTCTACCGGCCTCCCTGAAACCCAATTTTTCATAGAGACGTTTGGCGGCCGTGTTGTTCACATTCACTTCCAGAAACATCGTACGCGCGCCACGCTCGGATGCTCGGTGTGCGGCACGTTCGACAAGCCGGCTGCCCGTGCCTTGGCCGCGGCTGGTCACAACGCCCAGCGAGAGGATTTCGCATTCATCTGCCGCGACGCGAATGAGAATGAAGCCAAGGGGCTCGCCGGAGTCGTGCGCGAGGGTGGCCTCAACGCCGGTCGCTTCCATCAGCTGCCTGAACCCCTTCTCGCTCCAGCTATCTTCAAAGCACCGCGCGTGAAGGGCCGCCAACACGGGGGCGTCGGGCAAACCAGCGGGTACGAGTTCGATCACGCGGAGCGGGCCGGCAAGCGCGCATCGGGCGGGCGCAGATAAAGGGGCTTCGGCACCGCATCTGTGGGCGTGGTCATTGCAGCGATCCGCGCAACCCAAAGCGCATCCGGCGCGACAATGTCTGTAACCCTCGCCTTGCCACCCAGCGCCACATATTGTTCGCGCGCGTCCATTGCCGCGGTGCCGGCGAGCGCCAGCATCTCACCGCCCGTCCGAGTGCGATTCCAGATGGTCTGGACGGCATCGCCGAGCGGCAAGAGCTCTGGCGCCGCAAGAACGTCTGCTTTCGCGTAGAGAGCGGCATAGACTTCGCCGCGCTTTGCATCTTGTAGGGCAGCCGCAAACAGTGCGCCCGTTTCTTTCATCGCGGCACGCGCCATCGCTTCCAGGGTCGTCACGCCAATCAGCGGCAGCTTGAGCGCAATGCGCAGCCCCCTCATGAACGCCATTCCAACCCGTTGGCCGGTAAAGGTACCCGGGCCAGTGGTGACTGCAAGGCGCGCGAGATCGCCAAAGCGCAAATTTGCCTCGCGCATGACGGACTGAACCATCGGCGCCAGAGCTTCGGCGTGACCGCGTTCCATACATTCGAAGCGCTGCGCCAGCACGTCGTTGCCGTCCAGCACGGCTGCAGAGCAGGCGCCGAGCGCCGTATCGACGGCCAGGACGGTCACGTAAGCCCGCGTGAGATCAAACGGCTTCGACCGCGCTCACTTCGGGGATGTAGTGGCGCAGCATGTTTTCGATCCCGTTCTTCAGCGTGATCACGGAGGAAGGGCAACCGGCGCATGAGCCGCGCATGTACAACGATACAATTCCCGTCTTCCCGTCATAGCCGCGGAAGATAATGTCGCCGCCGTCGTTTGCCACCGCCGGACGAACGCGCGTATCCAGCAGTTCCTTGATCTGGCCAACCACTTCGGCATCCTCTTCGGAATAGCTCTCTTCCTCATCCGTGGGCTCTTGCGCGGTGCTTTCGAACAGCGGCAGCTCACGGGTGAAGTGCTCCATGATGGCGCCCAGAATGGGAGGCTTCAGGTGGCGCCAGTCGCCGTCCGATTTCGTCACGGAAATGAAATCCGAGCCGAAGAACACCCGGGCCACCTCGTCAATTTCAAACAGCGCTGCAGCGAGCGGCGAGCGCGCGGCGGCGTTCCGGTCCGGAAAATCGGCGACAGAGCCATCGCCCATGACCTCGCGGCCCGGCAGAAATTTGAGAGTTGCCGGATTGGGCGTTGCTTCGGTTTGAATAAACATAAGCTTTGTGGGCGCGCGTGAGCCGCGCCTCTCCTCCGCTCTACATGGACTTGCTGGCCAGCAGGATCAAGGCGGTCAGAAATCCGAGACGATGCCCTTGCGCTCCCAGTCGCCATAGCGGGTCGGCTCTGGGCCTTTGGGGCCGTTCACTTCCGGCAGGAGGTGCCCCCCGGTACCGGCATTCTTGCGCCGCGCGGCGGCTTCCGCGCTCGCCCGTTCGCCCGCTTCCCGGATGCGGGCTGCAATTTCGGCTTTCCGGCTGTTCTTGACCGCCATGGAGGGGAGCCTACATCAAAAGCACATCCCAAAGGTAAGCGGCAGACCCGAAAAGACAATGAACCTGTTTCGCACCGGACTTCTGATGGCGCTGCTGACCGGCCTGTTCGTGGCCGTCGGATACGTGATCGGCGGCGGGCCGGGCATGGTGATCGCCTTCCTGTTTGCGGGAGGGAGCAACCTGTTCGCCTATTGGAACTCTGACAAAATGGTGCTCTCGATGTATGGCGCCCGCGAGGTGGATGAAAACAGCGCGCCCGATCTCGTGCATATCGTGCGGCGGTT
>JAICVV010000291.1 GCA_025935155.1 Alphaproteobacteria bacterium | reverse complement strand
TTGCCCGCTGCCGCCTTCCACGCGCGGCACCTTGGCAAGCGCCATTTCGTTTTCGCTGCGCACCTGATCCGGACGGCCGCCGGCGGCACGAATGAGCCGCGCTGCCAAGCCTTCCTCGTCATCGATCAGCACCTTCAAAAGGTGCTGCGGCAGCATTTGCTGATTATTGGAGCGGAGGGCGAGACCCTGCGCAGATTGAATAAATCCGCGCGCACGCTCGGTGAATTTCTCGATATCCATGCCAGACCTCTAAAGCCCGTAACGTCAAACCTCCGAAGACGGTTTGCTGTACGTCTATCAATTAGGCTGGCCCCGAAATGGGCGCCACACCCGGCCTTTATGTGCTATCGCAAATGGACAGGTACAAGGGTAGAACACGCGCCATCGCGTAACTTTATTCCGCCGCGCCGGCCTGCTCCGCTTCTCCGTCCTGTACCCCTTCGGCCAAGGAGAAGGACGGTTCGCTGACCGCCGGCTGAGGGCCATCGCCGTTTATGCGCCCATTGCCATTGCTGTAATGCTGCGGTCCGCGGTTCTGTTGATACTGCTGCTGTTGCTGCGCCGCGGCAGCCAAAATGCGATAGTAGTGTTCGGCGTGCTGCAGATAATTCTCCGCTGCGACCCGATCGCCGGAAGCGTTCGCGTCCCGCGCCAGTTGCAGATATTTGTCGTAAACATGCGACGCTGAGCCTCGAATCTTCACCTCCGGTCCGCTGGAATCGAACGTCCGGTTGGGGTTGTGGTGTTGCTGGCCGCCATGCGTGTTCTGCGGCCGGCGGCCGCGTTGCCGTGAACGTGTCACTGATTATCCCTGTAATTTGGACGTTCCCCGCAACGATCACCGGCTGCTTTGCCGGACTCCTCGATCATCGCGCTCAAGGGCGTCGCGTTGTTAATACCTGTTGAGCTCGTCTTCCGCTTTGGGGACCGGCGCCACTAGCGCCTCGACCGCCCCTCGCGGCCGGACCGGAGATGCGCTCCGGCGGGGGTCCCTCGTGCCCACGGATAAGGAAACTAGCGAGTCGCCACCAAGTTTCCAATGGTTTTTTGCACCAGTATTACGGCTTTCCTAAGGGCTTCCGGACCACCAAACACCGGAGAATGCCCCCCAAATCCGGCTTTGCCCGAACTATCGTGAGGCCTTGGCCCTCTATAATCCTCCCCGCAAATTGGTGCTGCCCGGCCCCGATTTCCAGTACAGCTATCCCATTGGCCTTCAGATTTCGGCCCAGAATTGGAGCAATGGCCCGGTAGGCCGTAAGGCCACCCTGGCCGCCATCAAGGGCCGCTTCAGGCTCGAAATCTCGAACATCCGGCTGAAGGCCGGCCGCATCCGCCGTGGAAATATAGGGCGGGTTCGACATGATCAGGTCGAAATGCCCGTCCACCTCGGCCCAGTCCGCCTTCCGGAACCGGCACCGGTGACCCAGTCCATGACGCATAACGTTTTGCTCAGCCCAGAAGAGCGCGGCGGCGGAACCATCGATTCCAACGCCGATAGCGTTCGGGAATTCCTTCAGTAACGCAATCAACAGACAGCCGCTGCCGGTGCCGAGATCCAGGAATCGATAAGGCTGCTTCCTGTCCGGCAACTCGCACAGGGCCTGCTCGACCAGCGTCTCCGTTTCCGGCCGCGGGATCAGGACTCCAGGCCCAACCCCGAAATCCAGGCTCCAGAATTCCTTGTGACCGGTAATGTATGCCACCGGCTCATGTGCAACGCGGCGTCGAATGAGGACCTCAAAATCCAGACCATTCCGCTCAGCATGCTCGAGCAGAATTCGCGCGTCGGCGCGGGCGGATTCGACGCTGGCGGCTCGCAAGCGATCCGCAGCATTACGCAGAATATGGTTCACGCGGATTCTTCGGCCGAGAGCGCCGCCAGCCGGTTCGCCTGATCCTCGGCCACCAGCGCATCGACGATATCGCCCAGCTCGTCCCCGGCAATGATGCGATCCAGCTTGTAGAGCGTGAGATTGATCCGGTGATCGGTCACGCGCCCTTGTGGAAAATTGTAGGTGCGGATGCGCTCGCTGCGATCGCCGGAGCCCACCATCCCCTTGCGCTCCGAGGCGCGCGCGCTGTCCACCCGCTCCCGCTCAATTTCGTAGAGCTTGGCCTTCAGCAGCTTCATGGCCTGCGCCTTGTTCTTGTGCTGCGACTTTTCCGTCTGCTGCGCCACGAAAATGCCGGTGGGCAGATGCGTGATGCGCACCGCGCTTTCCGTCTTGTTGACGTGCTGGCCGCCGGCGCCGCTCGCGCGAAACACATCGATACGCAAGTCCTTTTCATCGATGTTCACATCTACATCTTCGGCTTCCGGCAGAACGGCCACGGTCGCAGCTGACGTGTGAATGCGGCCGCCCGCTTCCGTAACCGGAACGCGCTGCACGCGATGCACACCGCTTTCAAATTTGAGCTTGGCGAAAACCCCCCTGCCCTGCACGTCCAGGACGGCTTCTTTCACGCCGCCAAGATCGCTTTCGCTGAGCGACATCAGCTCGGTCCTCCAGCCCTGCAGCTGAGCGTAGCGCTGGTACATGCCCAGCAGATCGCCCGCGAACAGCGCCGCTTCATCACCGCCGGTGCCGGCGCGTACTTCGATAATGGCTGAAGAGGCATCTGCAGCGTCCTTTGGCAGAAGCTGCACCTGCAATTCGCGCTCAAGGTCCGCAATGCGGTCCTTCAGCGTCGCGCGTTCTTCTTCCGCCAGGCTGCGCAATTCCGGATCGGCGGACGCATCGGACGCCAGCGCCTCCGCATCGTGCTGCTCGCGCTGGGCTGACCGGTAAGCGTCGACGATCTGCACAACGGGCGCGAGCTCCGCGTGCTCCTTCGACAATTTCGCGTATTCGCCGCTCGCTGTTCCGGAGGCAAGCTGCGCTTCGAGCGCCGCATGGCGATCGACCAGCCGTGACAGTTTGGCTTCGGGAATCATTGGAGAAAAATGGACGCGCTAAAGTGCAGGCTCAAGAGCCGCAGGCGCGCCGCGGGCTTCGATCTCCGCCGCGCGCTTCTCGCACAGTTCGACCACATGATCGACGAGCTTGCCGTTGTCGAGTTTGTAAGACGGCTTCCCGTCCAGGTAGATCATCCCATTGCCGGCACCCGCGCCGCCGCCGGTAAAGCCGAGATCGGTTTCCCGCGCCTCTCCAGGACCGTTCACCACGCAGCCGATAATTGAGAGAGTCATGGGCGTGGTGATGTGCTTCAGCCTGTCCTCCAGCACGCGCACCGTGTCTATCACATTGAAGCCCTGACGCGCGCAGGACGGGCACGACACAATGTTCACGCCTCGGTGCCGCAGGTTCAGCGCTTTCAGAATGTCGAACCCGACACGCACTTCCTCAACCGGATCGGCAGAAAGGGATACGCGGATGGTATCGCCGATACCGGACCACAGCAGCATGCCCATGCCGATCGA
>JAICVV010000369.1 GCA_025935155.1 Alphaproteobacteria bacterium | reverse complement strand
GCTTGTGCAGGTATTTGCGCACGCGAAGATTGTTCAGGGGATGGATATCGCACGCGACCGCGAGCGCGATGGCGCGCACCCGCGCCCGCGCCAGCGGATCGCCGGGAAGCAGCGGCGGATCGGGAAACACTTCGTCGAGATATTCGATGATCGCCAGCGACTGCTGCAGTGGATAATCGTTGTGCACCAAAGCCGGCACCAGGTGCTGCGGGTTCAGGCGCTCGTATTCCGCCGCGAACTGCTGCCCGCCATCCTTCAAGAGGTGAACGAATTTGTGCTCCGGTTTCAGCCCCTTCAGATTCAGCGCAATACGGACGCGGAACGCCGCCGAGGAGCGGAAATAGCCGTAAAGGACCAGCTCATCCGCCATAGTGCCGCACCGTCTGTTCGATGGCGCCGAAGATGGAGCAGCCGTCGAGGTCCAGCATTTCGATCTTTATCCGATCGCCGAATTTCAGGAAGGGCGTTTTCGCCGCGCCGTGCTCAATCGTCTCCAGCGAGCGGCGCTCGGCGATACAAGCTGAACCTCGCGCACCATCCTTGTTGGAAACTGTGCCGGAACCGATGATCGACCCCGCGCACAGCGCACGCGTTTTCGCCGCATGTGCGATCAGTTGGGGGAATGAGAACGTCATGTCTTCTCCCGCATTGGGTTCGCCGAAGCGCTCGCCGTTCAGCCACACATGCAGCGGCAAATGGACCTTGCCGCCGCTCCAGGCCTGATCCAGTTCGTCGGGCGTTACCGCCACCGGCGAAAGCGAGCTCGCGGGTTTCGATTGGAAGAAGCCGAAGCCCTTGGCGAGCTCGGCGGGGATGAGGTTGCGCAGCGAAACATCGTTCACCAGCATCAACAATTTGATGTGCTTTTCTGTGTGCGCGGCATCGGTGCCCATCGGCACGTCATCGGTGATCACGGCGACTTCGCCCTCGAAATCGATGCCCCAAGCCTCATCGGCAGCAAGAACGGGATCGCAAGGACCGATAAAGGAATCGGAGCCACCCTGATATATCAGCGGATCGGTCCAGAAGCTGGGCGGCATGTCCGCGCCGCGCGCCTTCCGCACCAACTCGACATGCGTGACGTACGCCGAGCCATCCGCCCACTGATACGCTCGGGGCAACGGCGCCGCGCACTCTCGCGGATCGAACGGCTTCTCGCCGGCTACCTCACCTTCGTTCATCAGGTCATACACGCGCATCAGCCGCGGGGCGGTATCCGCCCAATTGTCCAGTGCCGCCTGCAAGGTGTGCGCGATGTGCGGCACGGGCACGCAGCGCGAAAGATCGCGGCTCACCACGACGAGCGCGCCGTCGCGGCCCTGTTTCAGCGATGCCAGTTTCATTTGGGTTTCCAGCTGTCCGCGTAACCGCGATCTTCCGCGTCTTGCGCCACCTCGCTCAAATCGAGCGGGTCGCGCGCGTCCACCATCACGGCTACTTCCTCGGTCATCGTTTTGGCGGCCTTTGCGCCCGCGGCGAATGCCTTGGGATGCGGACCATGCGTGAAGCCATTGGGATGCCACGTCATCATGCCGGGCTTGATGTTGTCGCGGCTGAAGAATTCTCCGGCGTGATAGAAGATCACTTCATCGTAATCGTCGTTCGAATGATAGAACGGCACCTTCAGCGCGCCGGGATCGCTTTCGATCGGTCGCGGCACGAAGGTGCAAACAATAAAACGATCTGCCACGAATGTGGTGTGGACGGAAGGCGGGATGTGATAACGGTGGCTCATCACCGGCCGGATGTCGCGCCAGTTGATTTTCACCACGGACAAATTTCCCTTCCAGCCTACCGCGTCCAACGGATTGTACGGATAGGTGATGGTGGTGAAGGCATCGCGGCGCTTCACGCGCACGCGCCATTCACGCTCGTCTTGTTGCGCGCGAAATTTGTCGTCGAGTTGCGGCGTGGTGAGGGCTGCGGCATCGAAAATGGCATGCGGGCCAAGGATTCCCTTTTCCGGCAGCCGGAAGCTGCCATTGGTTGCCTCGATCACCAGGGTGGTGGTGGGGTCCGATGGCTCAATGCGCCACATCGTGCCGCGCGGCAACAGAATGTAATCGCCTTCGTTGTACGCGAGATGGCCGAAATCGCAGAAGAGATCGCCCGCGCCCGCATGCACGAACAGCAGCGTGTCCCCATCCGAATTGCGCAGCAGGTGATGCATCGCCTCGGCGCAGCGCCAGATCGAAATCTTGCAACTGGCGTTCGACAAAAGCGGCACGGGGCTGAACGGATTGTCCGCTGCCCTTGCCGCCATCACCGCATCGAACGCGCGGGGGCGAAGCGGGCCTTCGAACGAGGTCCAGCCGGTGGGCGGGTGCTTGTGATAGATGTGCGTGGCCGGACCGAAGAACCCATCGCGGCCGATCTCGCGCTCATACGTGCCGGCCGGCAGATCGGCATGCGCCTGCCGCGAGGTTTCGCCTTC
>JAICVV010000305.1 GCA_025935155.1 Alphaproteobacteria bacterium | reverse complement strand
GAGCGTTCAGAACTGCCGGTCAGCGGATTTCCCAGCTGATCGATACGGTGGCGGACAGGGTCTGCTCGCCGGCCGCAATCGGAGTTCCAATGACGGCCATTGCCATACGCATCATGGGTTGCGGCGGTCCGGCCATGCCGCCTTCCGAGATTTGCGCTATCGGCCCAAGCGTCACGCCGCTTGCGCGCGCCAGCGTTTCGGCATTTGCCATTGCGTTTTTCACCGCGGCTTCGCGCGCCTGCGCCATCAGCGACCTGGGATCGCGAATAGAGAAGGAAATTCCGCCCAACGAATTGGATCCAGAGGACACGAGAGCGTCGACCGCCGGCCCGAGCTTGCCGAAATCGTCCACAGTGACCGTCACTGTATTGGAAACCTGATAGCCGGTGATGTGCCGCGGCGCCCGCACATCGCTCGGGTATTGCGGCTGAACGGAAATCTCCGCCGTCTGGATGGCGCGCTCCGGAATACCGAGCCGCTTGAGCGTGTCGAACACCGCGTTCATCGCGCGGCTGTTGGCGGCCAGGGCCGCCGCAGCCGCTTTGGCTTCTGTGACGACTCCCGCCGAGAGCGTTGCCTGATCCGGCTTCGCTTTGACCTCGCCTTCGCCGGCGACGGTCAGCAGGCGCAGTTGGGGTGCCGTTTGCGCGATGGCAATTCCTGGAATCAGGATGAACGCTGCCAACGCAAGACCGCGCAAACTTCTGCTCATGATTTGCCTCCCGTGAATTCCAGGCTGGCATTCGCCGCCCCAAGGAAAGCTGCATTAGGCTCGACAATCAGCTTCGTGGGGATTGCTTTGACATAATCGGAAAGCCGCCCCTTGTCCTCGAATGCTGTACGAAAACCTGACCGCTGCAAATGGGGCTCAATCTTCGCCGCAATGCCACCAGCGATGTACACGCCGCCACGCGCGCCATGTGCCAATGCGAAGTCGCCCGCAACGGCGCCATAAATGGCGCAGAACATGTCCTGCGCAGCGCGGCAGGCTGCGTCGCCGCCTTCCGCGCCTTCGGAAATCTGTTCGGCTGAAAGCGGTTGAGGATTGCGTCCGGCAATTTGCGCGAGTGCAGCGTAGATGTTTTCAAGCCCTGGACCTGATAGCACCCGCTCGATCGAGACATGACCGAAGCGTTTCGCCAGTACTCGGAGCACGGCGATCTGGTCGTCGCCGCCCGGCGCGAAATTTATGTGACCGCCTTCCGTCGCCATCGGCACGGCGCGCCCGCGGAAGCGCGCAAGGCAGGAGACACCTAGGCCCGTACCGGCGCCGAGAATCGAGATCGGCTGACCGGCCAGTCCATCGCCCTCGGGGCCGATGCTGTGGAAAGCGGTTTCGGGCAGGGTCGCCACCGAGAAGGCGAGGGCGGCGAAGTCATTGATCAGCAGCGCGCGGTGAAATCCCGCCTCCCGCAATTCTTCTTCGGAAACTTCCCAGCCGCTGTTGGTGAAGCGAACCCGGCCGTTCGCCACCGGTCCGGCCACAGCAATGGCCGCCGTGTCGGGCCGTTGTTCGCCCAGGCTTTCGAGATACGCTTTCAGTGCGGCCCGAAAGCTACCATACTCTTCCGTGCCGAGATCGGCCCGTCGCTCCACCCCGTACGGCTTGTCAGATGTGGTCACAATCGCGAACCGGGCATGCGTTCCGCCCACATCGCCGGTCAAAATTCGACCATCGCCCATTTCTTGCCTGTCCACATGGTCCGGCATTGCGCCGGAACGCGACTCGATTTGGATTTCCATTCCGCGGCGGAGTCAATTCCTGCTAGGAGAGCGGCCCGGTGGGCCTGTAGCTCAGTTGGTTAGAGCTGGCCGCTCATAACGGTCTGGTCGCAGGTTCGAGTCCTGCCGGGCCCACCAGCCTTTTACGTGTTGACCAGCCAAACGAAGGCTGTGGCAACCCGGTGCAGGGAGGTCACACAGAAATGCAACTTGGTCTGCTTGCTTCCGGAACCGGATGAAAGTTGATGCGTTGGACACATGCCGCCCCGTGTATCTCGAGCGGCTGGAGGTGGGTGATGGTGTCGGAAGAAGCGGTTCGCCGGCGAAGTTATGAGATTTGGCTGCAGGAAGGCTGCCCGGATGGCAAGGCGGTGGAACACTGGCTGCGCGCCAAAGTGGAACTGGAGGCAGCGCAGCCAACAAGGCCGAAATTCCGGGCCTTCGAATATTACATGAAGCTCTACCGCTTCGAGGAATGGCAGCGCGCGGTTCAACCGAAACCGCGGATTTCGGTGCCGCCCCAAGTCCGGATGGCAACGCGCGTTTCGCGCGAGAAGCGTCCGGCTGCTGCGGCCTAAACTAGCGGCTATCGCTGCCAAGCCACCAGGGCCAGTTCCGCAGGCACCTGCACGCCCGCGCGGTGCGGGACGACGCGGACCGTATAATCGTCCGCTGGCCTGAGAGCGGGAACCTCCCCGGCGTAAATGTAGCCGTTTAGCGCGCCAGGGATAGGCTGCTCCCGATACAGCACCACTGCCTCTGCCGGCTTCTCGCCGTTTACGTCGGCAAACAGCTGCACTTGCACCGATGACGGCTCAATTTCCCCCAGGAATACCGGCACAGACACGCGCCAGCGATCCTGCGTTTTTGCGACCGCCGGCTTCTCGATGTGCAGGTCAGACCAGCGTCGGGCGAGCCTTTCCGACCACTGGCGCGCCGCGCGTGCCGCCGCGCACTCATTCGCTGTCCGTTCGCGATAAAGGGCAGCCAATGGGAGGTATGCTTTCTCGACGTAGTCCCGGAACAT
Organism: Alphaproteobacteria bacterium; assembly: GCA_025935155.1. Taxonomy (GTDB): domain Bacteria; phylum Pseudomonadota; class Alphaproteobacteria; order Micropepsales; family Micropepsaceae; genus Rhizomicrobium. The sequence continues at coordinate 450 of JAICVV010000305.1, read as the reverse complement.
GCGTGTGCTGGCGAAGACCGGCGTGAGCAGAGAAACGCTGCGCCGCACCCGCGCAAGCCAACGCCGCGGCAATCCTTCGGCGTCACGATCGTAGAATTCCGGCACGATGCGGGTTTCCAGCAGCGAATAGAGGCTGTCGGCGTCCTTCGTATCGACCGTTGCGGCATCGCCGCCTTTATCGTCGCCGATGGCCCAGCCGACCTCCGGGCGAAAAGCTTCATCCCACCAGCCATCGAGAATGGAACAGTTTATACCGCCGTTCACCAGCACTTTCATGCCGCTGGTGCCGCAAGCTTCCCATGGCCGGCGCGGCGTGTTGATCCAGAGATCGACGCCCTGCACCAGTTCCTGCGCAACTGCGATATCGTAGTCCTCCAGAAAAACAATGTGGCGGCGATAGCGAGGATTGCGGGCAAGCTCCACCCAGGCGCGGATCATCGCCTTGCCTTC
>JAICVV010000099.1 GCA_025935155.1 Alphaproteobacteria bacterium | reverse complement strand
GCGCCACGCGCGACACCAGCGCCGTGGTGGTGGGCGCGAAGAAAATCCAGCCGATGTTCGAGCCCAGGTGAAACGCCACCGCCCAGGCGAGCGACGCGCGGCCTGTGGCGGCCGCCACCATGCTCGCGGCCGCCAGCAGCAAGGTGGAGGCGCCGAAGATCCAGCAGCCGAATCGAAGGCGAGGCAGAAGTGCCCCGCCGTCATCAACAGCGCGCCGAGCGAAACGATGCGCACACGGCCGAGCACCCGGTCGCCGAGCGCGCCGCCGAACACCGGCGTGAAATAGACGAGCCCGATGTAGAGGCCGAAAATCTGGAAGGCGAGCGCTTGCGCGGACAGCGGCCCGGTGACGGATTGGGTAGCGGCGCGGAAGGCGGCGAAGCCCGCCACATGCTCGACATAGCCCGGCAACAGCAGTTGCTCCACCATGTAGAGCACGAGCAGCGCCTGCATGCCGTGAAACGAAACCCGGTCCCACAGCTCCGTCCCAGCGATAAACAGCAGGCCGCGGGGGTGCCCGAAAGCGGTTTTCTGAGAACCCTCTTTTCGTGCAAAGGCCGCCACTTTTTTCGCTCCAAGGAAAATGGCAGCCTACGTTGATCCGTCAGCTTTGAACAAGCGCAGCCTTGCGCAGGTAACATCTTGCGATGCGAAACTCCCTGATTATAGCGGCTTTGTTTGGCGTCAACTTCCTTGCGGGCTGCACCGATCGACCGCCGACTGATCAGCAGATGATACAAGTCTTCAACCGACAGAGATCGACGTTTGACAAGCTGCGGTCTTTAGCCTGCGGCACAAGCAAGGGCTATGAAATCATGATGCAACCTGAATGGTCGCGGCCAAAAATATCGGAGCGTGAGAAGCATTCATATTATGCGTTGCTCCGCACTATTGGCGCTAGAGGAATTCAGTGGACGCCGACTCCAAAGTGCATCGTCTGGATTGAAGTTTGGTCAGTTGGTTTGGGTGGCGATGGCGACTACAAGAAGTATCGATTCGGATCGCCTACAGGTGAGCCGATCCAAACCGTGGACAGCTTGGAGAAGAACTGGCGCGCCACTGACAAAATCGTTTTCGCTCAACGCGAACTGGCAGGCGGCTGGTGGTTAGAGTTCGATCATTGGCCTTAGTCATGCAGTTGCGCACCAAATCATGATCAAGCGCGCCTTTGCCTTCATTGCCCGGCATGAGCGGTCGCTGTCGGCGGCCAGCATGATCGGCGGCTTTGCGTTCGACAATTACGCCTTCCGCCGGATCGATCTGCCGAACACACAGCTGGTGTTCATCGCCTACCTGTCGGTCGCCGCAATCTCCATGCTCATCATGCACATGCTCGCCGAGCGGGTGGCGAACGGGAAAGAGTGGCCGCGCTGGCGCGCCATCCTCCCCTTCGCCACGCAGTTCGCGCTGGGCGGCTTGTGGAGCGCCTTCCTGGTTTTCTATTCGCGCAGCGCGGTGCTCACCGCCTCGTGGCCGTTCCTCATGGTGCTAGTCGCCATCTTTCTCGGCAACGAGATCTTCAAGCACTACCATTCGCGGCTCGCCTTCGCCGCGGTGCTGTTTTTCTTCGCGCTCTATTCCTACGCCGTCGTGACCGTGCCGCTGGTGACGCACAGCGTGGGCGTGCTGAACTTCCTGCTGGCGGGCGGCGTGGCGCTCGTCATCTTCTTCGTGCTGATGCGGCTGGTGGCGGGCCTGGGTCCGCAGGAATGGCGCGCCAGCCGCGTGCAGGTGGGCATCGGCACGGCGCTCGTCTACGCGCTGATGAACATTTTCTACTTCGCGGGCGTGCTGCCGCCGCTGCCGATCGCGCTTTCGGCGGCCGGCGTCTACCACTTCGTGGCGAAGCAGGGGGGCGCGTACAACGCGGTGGCAGAGCCGCAATCCTGGAGCGTGAAATTCGGCGCGCCCGCGATCATGCATGTGAAGCCGGGCAAGCCGCTCTACGTTTACAGCGCGGTGTTCGCGCCGGTGAAGCTCAACACAAAGGTGCAGCACCGCTGGCAGCGCTACGATCCCGCGCATCACAGCTGGCGCACCATCTCCACTGTCACCTACGCGATCAACGGTGGCCGCGACGGCGGCTATCGCGGCTACACGCTTTCGCACCACATCACGCCGGGAGAGTGGCGGGTGGATGTGGATTTGCCCAACGGCCACATCATCGGCCGCATCCGCTTCGATGTTGTGCCTGCAAACGGGCACGTGGGGACAGATAACAGGACGCTAGGCTAGGCCCACTCCTATCGCTATACTGCAGTGTGCTCGGGTTTTGCTTTGGGGTTTCGTATGTTCCGCTCGCGTGCCACGCTGACGGGATCAGCTGCGGTATTTGCAATTTGTTGCTCGACCGCCCGCGCCGACCTTTCGATTTCCAAGAAGCCAACGCAGAACGTGACCTGCTCCGGCGGCATCTGCACCGCGACCTCTTATAAGGCGGTTCTGAACGCAACCGATCTGCAGACCATGCTTGCTGCGGGAGACGTCGCCGTGAAAACCGGCGCTGCCACCCCCAACCTCCAGGTGGTTCAAGGGTTCAGCTGGACGAGCAGCAGCCGCCTGACCCTCGATGCTCGGCAATCAATCACATTCCGCAAAGCGGTAACCGTTGCGGGAAGCGGTGCGCTTGCGCTGACGTACAACGATGGCGGCTCCGGCGGCGATCTCATATTTGAGAAGGGCGGAGGCGTTCAGTTCTGGGACGTGAACAGCAACCTGGCCATCAACGGCACCGGTTATGTGCTGGTCGGCGACATCGCGACGCTTGCTTCGAAAATTGCTGCGAACGCTGCGGGATCCTATGCGCTCGCCAAGTCATACGATGCAAAGTCCGATGGTACGTATACCGCGGCGCCAATAACCACCGAGTTCGCGGGCAGCTTTACAGGCCTGGGGAATTCCATCGCTAACGTTACGATCAAGGCCGGAAGCAGCAAGACGGGCTTTTTCTCTGCTATCTCGGAGAGCGGAGTGGTGCGAGATTTTGGCCTGCAGCATGCGAAGGTCACGATACCGAAGAGGCACTCGGGGCAGATGGTGCTCGGTGCTCTTGCCGGTGAAAACCGGGGGGCGATCATCTCCTCCTTTGCAACCGGATCGCTCGACGCAACAACGTACATCGATGACCTTTCCGCGGGCGGCCTGGCGGGGCGAAGCACCGGGCTGATCACGGGTTCGCACGCGGACGTGAAAGTGACGACGCCCGGCAACGCCTATTACAATCGGATCGGCGGCCTTGTTGGTTTTCTCGATGGAACAGATAATCCAAGTGCAGCGCTCCTCGATTCTTATGCATCCGGCAGCGTTCGCGTCCCAAGCTTCGGCTCTGCGGGAGGGCTAATCGGATATGTCCTTCAGGCGACGGTGGCGCGTTCCCATGCCTCAGGAAACGTCAGCGGGGGGCAGGAGTCCCGGGTGGGCGGATTGATCGGACTGGACGGTTACATCGGCAACATCGACAGCAGCTTTGCAACCGGCGCAGTGGCGACCGGCAGCGGACGGTCTCATTGTTACGCGAGCGCCGGTGGCTTGATCGGCAGCGTCCCGGGTCCCGGTGAAGTGATTTCCAACAGTTATGCGATGGGATCGGTTAACGGCGGAGATCAGGCTTGCGTCGGCGGTTTGTTCGGCGATTTCGCGCACACTGGCGCGACGGTGCAGACATCATACTCCATTGGTGCCGTTTCCGGCGGGACGGCTGCACAAGTTGGAGGCGTCATCGGCCGCGACAAGGCGAAATATACCCGTGCGAGCGATTCCTATTGGGACATCGACACCAGCGGGACAAGCCAGGCTGTCGGCAACACCAACAGGCACAATGGCCTAAAGGGCCTGTCGACCGGAGAGTTCATGTCGCAGCTGCCAGCAGGATTCGATCCCAAGACCTGGGGCCAATTGCCCGGCATCAACAACGGCTATCCGTACCTGCGCGCCAACCCGCCGCAATAGCCGCTCGTTCGCGCGGCAGCGCACCACCACTGGCGCACGATTTCCACCGTCACCTATGCGATCAATGGCGGGCGCGACGGCGGCTATCGCGGCTACACGCTCTCACACAAGATCACGCCCGGCGCGTGGCGCGTGGATGTGGATTTGCCCAACGGCCACATCATCGGCCGCATCCGCTTCGACGTGATGTCTGGTGACGGCCAGATACAGACCGAGCAGAAAACGTTGGGCTGAACAGCTATATCGTCATAGAGTTCGATGGGGCGATGGACATCCTCGCCAATCAGCAACTCAACGTGACAGTCAAAAAAGGGGAAACATGAAAGCCATCCTTGCAGCACCGGCCATTGTGCGACCCTCAGTCCGGCTCGCATTTGGCTGCGTTCTCGTTTGCCTGTTCGCAACCTCGGCAATGGCTCGGGAACAATTCGTGACGTTCGATGGACCAAATTCGGAATTTACGATAGCAAGCTCCATAAATGACGCCGGTTTCGTCGTCGGCTATTTCCGGGGTCTCGAAGGGGGAGATCATGGTTTCGTCAGGGCACCCAACGGTGAAATCACCGTTATCGACGTGCCAGCGGGCGACCTCACCCACGCGATCTGCATAAACAATTCAAACGAAATTTCAGGAAATTACAGAGGAAGCGATGGCCATACACATGCATTCGTGCGGAGCTCCGATGGCGCGATAACGACCTTCGACCCGCCGAATGCGTTTATCACCTTACCCGGTTGCATCAACGACGCGGGAGTTATTCCGGGCGGAGTGGATGCACAGGTCGGAAGGCATAAGTACGCGTGGAACGGGTTCATCCGCGCCGCCGATGGCACATTCACCGCATTCGACGCGCCGCACAGTTTTAGTGGCGTCTACGCACCTGAAATAAGTGGAGGTGGCGTTGCAATCGGTACGATCACCAGCAGGCGCAGTGTCAAACGTGCTTTTATCCGAATGGCAGACGGCACTTTGCAGCTGATCGGTCCCCGTGCGTGGCTCAGCTCCGTCGGCTCTGCGATCAGTGCCTCGAACATAGGAACCGGATATTTCGAGGATAGTAACCAGGTAACCCATGGATTTCTGCGGACTGCTAAGGGAAAAATTGAAGAGTTCGATCCAGAACGTGCGTTTGCGACGTTTCCGACCTGCATGAACGGCCGCGACGATGTGGCCGGATACTATGAGGATGCAGGAGACATCGTTTACAGCTTCGTGCGCGCTCCATCGGGCAAAATAACGAATTTCGAGGTGCCTGGCGCACTGTCCACCCAAGCGTACGGTATTAATTGCGAGAGGCAAACTGCTGGAACTTTCGCAGACTCCGACGGCATTCCTCATGCCTTTGTACGAACACCCTAAGCAGTGAAACCGATCCAACAGGGGTTTTGACGGATGCCTGCATAATCCGAAATCGCCTGCCGGCAACAAGGTTCGAGTGCCGGGCGTTGCGGGATTGACCCAAGCGCAGCTGAATCTAGCCTTGCGGCGGAATTCAATCCAAAGATCTGGCGCCAATCGCCGAGTATCAACAACGGCTATCTGTATCTCCAGTCCAACCCGCCGCAATAAAGCTTCATTCGAACGGGCAGTTGAGCGCCTTCGTCACGCAGTGGCGAAAGAGCGCGGAGTCAAACGCGAAATAAATTCATCCTCCTCGCGCGAAACGGCCTTACACTCGCTGCATAAAAGATGCTGCTGTTGATAACAGCATCCACATCTGGAGCAGGCGATGAAAGCGATCCGGTTCGACCGCACAGGCGGTCCTGAAGTCCTGAAACTGGAAGACATCGAGTTGCCGCCGCCGGCCGCGGGTCAGGTGCGCGTGAGGCACGGCGCCATCGGCGTGAACTTCATCGACACCTATCACCGCTCAGGGCTTTATCAGGTGCCGCTGCCATCCGGCCTTGGGCTGGAAGCGGCGGGCACCGTCGAAGCGCTGGGCGAAGGCGTGACCAGCCTCAAAATTGGCGATCGTATCGGCTACTGCACCGGCCCCATCGGCGCCTATGCGGAAGCCAACAACGTGCCCGCCGGCCGCGCAGTGAAACTGCCGGACGGCATTTCAGACGAAGTTGCCGCTGCCGCAATGCTGAAAGGCATGACGGCGGCATACCTGCTGAAGCGAACCTATCCGGTGCAACGCGGGCAGACGATTGTGTTCCATTCCGCCGCGGGTGGCGTGGGCCTCATCGCCTGCCAATGGGCGAAGCATCTTGGCGCCACGGTGATCGGCACTGTCGGCTCGGATGACAAGGTGGAACTGGCCAAGCGCAACGGCTGCGCGCACGTATTGAACACGCGCACCGAAGATTGGGTAAAGCGCGTGCGCGAGATCACCGGCGGCGAAGGCGTGCCGGTGGTGTATGATTCCGTCGGCAAGGAAACCTGGAACGGCTCGCTCGACTGCCTGGCCGTGCGCGGGATGATGGTGAGCTTTGGCAATTCCAGCGGCGCGGTGCCGCCCTTCGAGCCGGCAATCCTGAGCGCCAAGGGTTCGCTCTATCTGACGCGGCCGACGCTGTTCCACTACACGCGCACGCGCGAGGAGCTGCAGCAGACCGCGAACGAACTATTCGCGGTGATCGAATCCGGCGCGGTGAAGCTTTCCATCAACCAGCGCTTCAAACTGGCGGACGCCCGTGCCGCGCACGAAGCGCTGCATTCCCGCGCCACCACCGGGGCGACCGTTCTGCTGCCATAGAACGCTCTTACTTTCATGTCATCGCCCGCTTTAGCCGCCTTCGCCAGGGCTACGGCGCGCCTTACGTGTCCTTGCCACGCCGAAGCTTTAGCGTAGGCGGGTGCGGCGACCCAATTTTTGCTCTCCAAATGGGTCACCCGGATCGCGCTGTTCCGCGCGACCGGGTGATGACATTTTTTGCCTGAGAGCTACGCGTTCATGCTGTCGAAGAAGTCGGCGTTGTTCTTGGAGGAGCGCAGCTTGTCGAGCAGGAACTCAACGGCATCGGTTGTGCCCATCGGCGCCAGAATCCGCCGCAACACATACATCTTCGATAGCGTTCCTTTGTCCACCAGCAGATCGTCCTTGCGGGTGCCGGATTTGAGAATGTCGATAGCCGGGAACACGCGCTTGTCCGCCACCTTGCGGTCCAGAATGATTTCCGAATTGCCGGTGCCCTTGAACTCTTCGAAGATCACTTCGTCCATGCGGCTGCCGGTATCGATCAGCGCGGTGGAAATGATGGTGAGCGAGCCGCCTTCTTCGATATTGCGCGCCGCGCCGAAGAAGCGCTTCGGCCGCTGCAGCGCGTTGGCGTCCACGCCGCCGGTCAGCACCTTGCCGGATGACGGAACCACCGTGTTGTAGG
>JAICVV010000149.1 GCA_025935155.1 Alphaproteobacteria bacterium | reverse complement strand
TCCCCCGCTTTGCGGGGGAGAACCATGCGCAATTCGCGAGAGTCACAACTCCGCACCACCTTCGCCGAAGACGCGGGCGAAAATGGTGTCGACATGTTTCAGGTGGTAGCCGAGATCGAACAGCGTCTCGAGGTCGGCCGGCGGCAGCGCGCGGGTGACCTCCTTGTCCGCTTTCAGTAGCGACAGCAGGTCGCCTTCGCCGTTCCACGCGCGCATGGCATTGCGCTGGACGAGGCGATAGGCTTCTTCGCGGCCGACTCCGGCCTGCGTCAGCGCCAGCAGCACACGCTGGCTGTGCACAAGGCCGCGCGTGCGCTCCAGGTTTTCCTTCATGCGTTCGGGATAGACGATCAGCTTGTCGACAACCGACGCCATGCGGCAGATCGCAAAATCGAGCGTGATGGTGGCATCCGGCCCGATGTAGCGCTCCACCGACGAATGCGAGATGTCGCGCTCGTGCCACAGCGCCACGTCTTCCAGCGCCGGCATGACATAGGCGCGCACCATGCGCGCGAGGCCGGTGACGTTCTCCGTCAGCACCGGGTTGCGCTTGTGCGGCATGGCGGAAGAGCCCTTCTGCCCTTCCGAGAAATATTCCTCGGCCTCCAGCACCTCTGTGCGCTGCAGATGGCGGATTTCGATGGCGAGCCGTTCCAGCGAACTGGCGATCACACCCAGGGTGGCGAAATAGGCGGCGTGCCGATCGCGCGGAATTACCTGCGTGGAAATGGCTTCCGTTTTCAGCCCCAGCTTCATCGCCACATGCGCTTCCACCCGCGGATCGATGTTCGCGAAAGTTCCAACCGCTCCGGAAATGGCGCAGACGGAAATTTCCTCCCGGGCCGCGAGCAGCCGTTTCTTCGCACGCTCGAATTCGGCGTAGAAGCTCGCCAGCTTCACGCCAAAGGTGGTGGGCTCGGCATGGATGCCGTGGCTGCGGCCGATGGTGACGGTGTGCTTGTGCTCCAGCGCGCGGCGCTTGAGTGCCGCGAGCAGCAGATCGAGATCGGCGATGAGGATGTCGGCTGCGCGCTGCAGCTGCACCGACAGCGTGGTGTCGAGCACATCGGACGACGTCATTCCCTGATGCACGAAGCGCGCTTCCGGCCCGACGATTTCCGACAGATGCGTGAGGAAGGCGATGACATCGTGCTTCACCTCGCGCTCGATGGCATCGATGCGGTCGATGTCGAACGCCGCGTTGCGGCCCTTCTCCCACACCTTCGCCGCCGCTTCTTTCGGGATGACCCCAAGTTCCGCCAGCGCGTCAGCGGCGTGGGCCTCGATCTCGAACCAGATGCGGAATTTCGTTTCCGGCGACCAGATGGTCCTCATTTCCGGCCGGGCATAGCGTGGAATCATGTTTGTTCTTACTCTATCCGGCGCGCGGATTTGAAGATGGCCCGCGGTCGCGGTGTCAGTCGTTCAACCTGGTGAGCGCCGGGCCTTTGTGGGCAGCAATGTGATCGGTCTTGCTGCTTTTGATTTCGTATTGCGGCGCCTCCGGACTCGCGTGATGCGTATGGCCCTTGTAGTCGAAATCGCGTGTATGCACCCGGATGATCGTGCCGCTAACGCGCCCGGCTTCCGAATTCCAGCTGACCTGGTCGCCTACCTTGAACCGTTCATCCATCGGGTTCTTTCGCTCTCATCCGGTGCGACAGGAGGAACGGAGGGCCGGGTTCATCTGCCGGCCCTCCTCAGCTTCCCGCTATTTCGGCAGCCAGGCGTTGTGGGTGCCGACCATGTCCGCATCGCCGCCGCCGTCTTCCTGCAGGTTGCCGTCCGGCCCGTACACATAAAAGCCGCCGTTGAAGTGCAGCGAAACGTAGCCGCGGTCGTCCGTGGTGATAGACACGATATTGGCCGGCGGGCTGAAGCCGCCAAGCTGGCTCACCGCGTAGGTGGATTTGTTCATGCCGGCGGCAACGGTGTCCGCATCCGTGGCGGCGTAAACGAAACCCTTGTTGGCGGCCATGGAGCAGTTTGCGCCGGCGCCGCCATTGATCCCGAGCGAAACCGATTTCGTCAGCGAAACCTGAATCGAATCGGACGTGTCGGTGATCGTGTCGGTGCGGGTGTAAACGTACAGCGTGATCGCCGACGAAGGCGAGGTGCGCTTGTCCAGCACGTAGATGGCGCGGGTGATGACGTTGTTCTTCTGTTTCTCCTTGCCCTCCAGAACGGCGCAGGCCTGCTCGAACGGCGACAGGCTACCGCTGCCGTAGCAGCCTTCCGTCTGCGGCAGGCTTCCGCACACGACATACGAGATGGAGGTGCCGCCGCCCCCCAGCGAATAGGTGGTGAAGAGCGTCGCATCGAGCAGTTTCTTTGCGGACGCCGGCTCACCCGCGGCCACCACCGCCAGCGAAACCGCAACGGACGCCAGCGCCAATTTCTTTATGAGATTCATTTCTATGTCCCCCTTCTTGGTTGTCCTGTTCTGCCGAGTCGGCAGCAGTTCAATTCTATGTCCAAAAAGAAGCGAACGTGACAGCATGAGGTCGCGAATGAATGTGTGCCTTATGTGAACCCGCCCAAGAAGCGCGGGGCATGTAAGAAGGCTGCGGCATGATCCGATACGAACCTGACGAAAAGTGGTCCGAGCGAACGGCGGACTCCAGCGTTACAGAACTGTTGATGGCTAAGCTGATAGACGAGAAGGACGCTCAATGGGCACGGGAGATCATTGCCCAGCAAATTCACGTTCGCCTTAGCTTGCTAGGCGTCCGGCCCCTAGAGAATTCAAACTGAGACACTACTTCTGTCGACGTGAACCTCTACCGAACGGATGGGGAAAAGCCCTGTGACGTCAATGTTCTGCCTGCCTCTTGCATTTCAAGAACAAAACATGCACAGTCGCACCCATCGGTTCCCGCTTCCGGTAGGGGGCGGCTCGTGAAATAAGGAGAGGAACAGTGATGAAAGAGGCGCTTTTGCGGGTGGTCGGCAAGGAAGAGGTTTCGGAGCGCAAGCGCGCCCTGGACGCGGCGCTCAGCCAGATCGACCGCGCCTTCGGCAAGGGCTCGGTGATGAAGCTGGGTAGCCGCGATCCCGTGGCCGAAGCCGACACGGTTTCTACCGGCTCCCTGGGGCTGGACATCGCGCTCGGCATCGGCGGCCTGCCGCGCGGCCGGGTGATTGAGATTTACGGGCCGGAATCCTCCGGCAAGACGACGCTTGCGCTGCACGCCGTGGCGGAGGCGCAGAAGAAGGGCGGCATCGCCGCCTATATCGATGCCGAGCATGCGCTGGACCCGATCTATGCCCGCAAGCTGGGCGTGGATGTGGACGAGTTGCTGATCTCACAACCGGATACCGGCGAGCAGGCGCTGGAGATCACCGATACGCTGGTGCGCTCCGGCGGGGTGGACATCGTGGTGGTGGATTCGGTGGCGGCGCTGACGCCGCGGGCCGAGCTGGAAGGCGAGATGGGCGACCAGCTGCCCGGCCTGCAGGCCCGGCTGATGAGCCAGGCGCTGCGCAAGCTCACCGGCTCAATCTCGAAGTCGAACACGATTGTCATCTTCATCAATCAGATTCGCATGAAGATCGGCATCATGTTCGGCAGCCCGGAAACCACCACCGGCGGCAACGCGCTAAAGTTCTATGCCTCCGTACGGCTCGACATCCGCCGCATCGGCTCGATCAAGGATCGCGACGAGGTGGTCGGCAACCAGACGCGCGTGAAGGTTGTGAAGAACAAGGTGGCGCCCCCGTTCAAGCAGGTCGAGTTCGACATCATGTATGGCAGGGGCGTGTCGAAGACCGGGGAGCTGATCGATCTCGGCGTCAAGACCGGCGCGGTGGAGAAATCCGGCTCCTGGTATTCGCATGACGGCACCCGCATCGGGCAGGGGCGCGAGGCGGCGCGCACCTTCCTGGAGCAGAACAGGGACATCGCCAACCGCATCGAGGCGCTCATCCGCCAGAACGCCGGATTGATCAGTGCGGCCCTTTCGAACGGAGACCCGGACAGCGGCAGCAACGGCGGCGACTGATGGGCAAACGCGCTTGTTGTTCCCTGTTGGCATGGGGAACGACTCCCGAAGGGGCGGTTCTCGCGAACCGCCCCTTCACCGTTTGAGCGCAATGGTGGGCCCCTCCCCACTTTTTGCAAAACGAGTGTCAGTACAATGGTACTTCCGCTTCCCCCCTTGTGGGGGAAGCTGTCATCGGTCGCGCAGGCGACCGATGACTGAAGGGGGGCTTTGGATGCCAAGGGACGTGCCCGGGAATTGCGCCGGAATATGACTGACGCGGAGCGGCGGCTGTGGGCGCTCCTTCGCCGTAAGGCGCTGGCCGGCTACCGCTTCCGGCGGCAGGCACAGATCGGACCCCATTACGCGGACTTCTTCTGCCCGGCAGCGCGATTGATCGTGGAAGTGGACGGCGCCTTCCATGGTGACAAAGAGCAGAACGAACGCGATGAAACACGTACGCGCTGGCTGGAAGCGCATGGCTGCCGGGTCATCCGCTTTTGGAACAAACATGTGTTCATGCATCCGGACCGCGTGGTGGATGCGATCTATGGCGAGTTGGCGACCCCCCTTCCGTCTCGCTCGCACTTGCGTGCGAGCGAGCCACCTTCCCCCACAAGGGGGGAGGTGAACGGGATAGGTGAGGATGACAGGTTCCGCACCCGCCGCTACAACGATTCCCATGACCAGCCTGGCCGATGTTCGTTCGAGTTTTACCGAGTTTTTCCGCGCGCGCGGGCATGAGATCGTGCCTTCGTCGCCCTTGGTGCCGCGCAATGACCCCACGCTGCTCTTCACCAATGCCGGCATGGTGCAGTTCAAGAACGTGTTCACCGGCGCCGAGAAGCGGCCCTATATCCGCGCGTCGTCGGTGCAGAAGTGCGTCCGCGCCGGCGGCAAGCACAACGATCTCGACAATGTGGGCTACACGGCGCGCCACCACACCTTTTTCGAGATGCTGGGCAATTTCTCCTTCGGCGACTACTTCAAGGAAGAGGCGATTGCCTATGCGTGGGACTACGTCCGCAACACCGTGGGACTCTCGAAAGACCGGCTGTGGGTGACAGTCTATCCCACCGACGAACAGGCAAGAACGCTGTGGAAGAAGATCGCCGATCTGCCGGACGACCGCATCGTCGGCCACGAATCCAATTTGTGGGCGATGGGCCCAGTTGGCCCGTGCGGTTACTGCTCGGAAATTTTCTACGACCAGGGCGAAAGTGTGGCCGGCGGTCCGCCCGGCAGCCCGGAGGAAGACGGCGATCGCTTCCTCGAATTCTGGAATCTCGTCTTCATGCAGTTCGAGCAGGTGGACGAGAACACCCGCCTCGATCTGCCGAAACCCTCCATCGATACGGGCATGGGGCTCGAACGCATCGCCGCCATCCTGCAGGGCGTCACCGACAATTACGATACCGACCTGTTCCGGCACCTGATTGCCGCTTCGGTTGAGCTTTCCGGCGCACGCGCGGAAGGCGAGGCGCGCTTCAGCCACCGCGTGATCGCCGATCATCTGCGCGCCAGTTCGTTTCTGATTGCGGATGGCGTGCTGCCGTCGAACGAAGGCCGCGGTTATGTGCTCCGCCGCATCATGCGCCGCGCCATGCGCCACGCGCATCTCATCGGATCGAAAGAACCTCTGATGTACCGGCTGGTGCCGACCCTGGTGGCGGAAATGGGCACGGCGTATCCGGAGCTGAAGCGCGCCGAGCCGCTGATCGGCGAAACCTTGCGGCTGGAGGAACTGCGCTTCCGCGAAACCTTGGCGCGCGGCATCAAGCTGCTTGATGAAGCCACAACGACTC
>JAICVV010000262.1 GCA_025935155.1 Alphaproteobacteria bacterium | reverse complement strand
GGCTGGACGATTGCCATGGTGTTCTGCGCCTGCTGCGCCATTCGGCTCGCGCGTTTTAACACGCAGATTTCTGAAGACGGCGAGGAGCATGCCCCCACAAGCTACTTCACGGGCGTCCCGGCGCCCGCCGCCGCGTGCCTGATTCTGTTGCCGATGCTGCTGAGCTTTCAGGCGCCGGTCACGTTTCTGCGCGACCCCTTCTTCAACGGCGGCTGGATGGCGCTGATTTCGGTGCTGATGGTGAGCCGCTTGCCCACGCTGTCGCTTAAGAATCTGTACGTGCCGAAGCATCTGGCGGCGCCGGTGATTGCGGTCGCGGCAGGACTGCTTTTGTGCATGATCGTGTGGCCGTGGGCGACCTTGAGCGCCGCCGCGCTCATCTATTTCGGTGCGCTCCCATTCGGCAGCCGCCCTCCTGGCCCGATCCGGCAAAGCTTCACGCGTCCGCCGCAGCCGCCCGAGTAACGCACAACGGCAGAAATTTTCGCGGAAGCGGGCTTAACCGCCACGCGGATGCGCCTTTTTGTACACCTGCATCAGCCGAGCGGTTTCCAGTTGGGTATAGGTTTGCGTTGTAGAAAGCGAGGCATGGCCCAGCAGCTCCTGCACGCTGCGCAGGTCTGCTCCACCATCCAGCAGATGCGACGCGAAAGAGTGGCGCAACGCGTGCGGCGTGGCGCGCTCCGAAAGCCCAAGGCCGCTGCGCAGAGTCTGCATCAGCCCCTGCGCTTCGCGCGCGCTCATCGGCTTGCGGCGCCGTGAAAGAAATAATGGCTCGTCCGGGGCATTCGCCGGCGGCCGCAGCGCGACATAGCGGTCAATCTGCTCGCGAACTTCAGGAAGAGCAGGAATCACGCGCTCCTTCCGGCCCTTACCGAGAATAACGAGAGACTCGCCCAGCGGCGCATCGCTGTACTTGAGGCTAAGCGCTTCGGAGATGCGCAAACCTGCGCCATACAACAGCGTCAGCAGTGCCGCGTCGCGCGCCGCCATCCATGCCGCGTCCGCATTTTCGGATTTTCGCCGGGCCGAGGCTTTCAATGTGCGGTTCATGTCGAGTTTGCCGAGCGGCCGCGGCAGATTGCGCGGCAGGCGCGGCGTCCGAACGGCGCGGGCAGCGGGGTTGTCGAGAATTTCTTCCCTCGCCAGGTAACGAAAAAAACCGCGGATACCGGAAAGCGCGCGATGCACGCCGCGCGAACCCAATCCTTCGCTCCGGCGGCGGGTGATGAACGCCCGAATGTCGGCAGGCAGAATACCGGCCAAGACACGCTCGCTTACATCTTCGCCCTTGTGTTCGCACAAGAAAGAGAAGAATCGCGCCACATCGTCGCCATAGGCGCGCAACGTATGCGCGCTGGCGCGCCGCTCATGCCGCAGCACCGCGAGCCAGTCCAACCTCAGGCTTTCGGCAGATCGAGCCATGCCCGCATGGTGCGTTCAAGCGCTTGCGCGAAATAGCAGAGATCGGCTTCTTCATCGCCTTCGAAGCGGCCCGCTTCGCTCGCGCACAACACATAAAGCAGGGCGGGCGTCTTCGGCCCAGTATTCACGCGGAATGCCGCCACGCTGCGGGAGTCCCGCGCCGCAGCCCCGAACAGCATGGCTCCCCCTCCCGGCAACACTGCGCTAGTCTGATTTTGGCCGAGCAAGGCTGCGGACGTGCCCGGCGCGATCAGCCGTACGCCCGCGCAATTCTTCGGTGCAGCGCCGTCGCCTTCGACGCAGAGAGCGGCGCGATCTGCGCCGAATGCTTTGGCGGCGCCCACTGCAACAGCGATCGCTTCCTCGAAAGTGCGTGCATCCAATAAATCGAGAGTGCGTGCCTTCACAGCTTCCCCGAGCCTGACGGCATGCTCGCGCGCGCCCTTCAGTCCATCGCGCTCCGCGCGCAGGGCAGCATTCTCGTCGCGCAGTTTTTCGATAACATGCCGCTGCAGATCGCCGATCGCTTGCGTGACAAAGCGGTCCGGCAGAAGCAGTGCAAGAAGCTCTCCATCCGATGCCAGTTTTTCGCGATTGAGACGAATATACGTCTTCACCGCTTGAGCTGCGGCTTCGGCAGGACTTCTGGCTTCTGCACGCTCCATTTCGACACCAACGCAACACTGCCGCTGAGCCGGAAAACGTTTGACCGATTCAACGCGACGCCTGAGACTGTAAAGATGAATCTCGCGCTGTTGAAGCCCGCTCTTGAAACAAATACCCGGCGCGCGGGGATTCTGTTGCCCTTGCGCCTCTCGGGAGCCTACGATTACATCATAGATCAAGACCTGCCGCGCGGCACATTGGTAACTGCGCCGCTGGGGCCGCGCGACTATCTCGGTTGCATATGGCGATCCGGCGATGGGGAAATTGAAGAGACGAAGCTCAGGCGGGCCACACCGCTTGCTGGCAAGCCGCGACTGCCGGAAGCCTTGTGTGCTTTTGTCGATTGGGTGGCACGCTACACGCTCACCTCGCCGGGCATCGTCTTGGCGCTGGCTTTGCGCGTGCCGCAGGCGTTCGAGGCGGAAGTCGCGCGCGTTGGCTATGTGCGCGGAACGGCAAATCCATCGCGCCTAACACCGGCGCGGCAACGTGCATTGGAAATCGCTGCCGATGGGCTTGCGCGCAGCATCGGCAATCTTGCGGAAGAGGCGAATGTTTCGCCTGCCGTGGTGCGCGGGTTGATAGAAACCGGTGCGCTGATCGAAACCGCTTTGCCGGAATTTGACCGCTTCGCCTTTCCCGATCCCGATTTCAAATCCACGATATTGAATCTGGAGCAGGAAGCGGCCGCACGCACCTTGCGCGGCGCTGTCGCCAGCGAACGGTTCTCGGCATCTCTGCTCGATGGCGTCACGAGCTCCGGCAAGACCGAAACGTATTTCGAAGCGGTGGCCGAAGCCTTGCGCCGGAGCAAACAGGCGCTGATCCTGCTGCCGGAAATCGCCCTGACGGTGCAGTTTCTGGATCGTTTCGCGGAGCGGTTCGGCTGCCGGCCTGCGGAATGGCATTCCGATCTATCCCCGAAGGAGCGTTGCCGCACCTATCGCGCCGTGATGAGCGGCGAAGCGCGCGTGGTGGTTGGCGCGCGGTCGGCGCTGTTTCTTCCGTTTCAGGAACTCGGCGCCATCGTGGTCGATGAAGAACACGAACAGGCCTACAAGCAGGAGGAAGGCGCCATTTATCATGCGCGCGACATGGCAGTGGTCCGCGCGCGCATCGAGAATTGTCCCGTGGTTCTCGCCAGCGCCACTCCTTCGTTGGAAAGCTATGTGAACGCTTCATCCGGCCGGTACAAATGGCTGAAGCTGCCGCGCCGGCATGGCGCGGCCGTTCTGCCGGAAATCGAATTGATCGATCTGCGCCACGCGCGCGCCGAACCTGGCACATGGCTGTCGCCGCAGCTGCGCGATGCGCTGAGTGCCACGCTCGCAAGCGGCGAACAGGCGCTCCTGTTTCTCAACCGCCGGGGCTATGCACCGCTCACCGTTTGCGAAGCGTGCGGCCACAAGATGACATGCAGGCAGTGCTCGGCATGGCTTGTTGAGCACCGTTACCACCGCAAACTTGTCTGCCATCATTGCAGCCTGGAGATGGCGCTGCCGCACGCCTGTCCGCAATGCCAGACGGTGCAGAGCCTCATTGCCTGCGGCCCCGGCGTGGAGCGGGTTGCAGAAGAATTCGCCAGCGTCTTTCCCGAAGCGCGCATGGCGATTGCCTCCAGCGACACCCTGCATGGGCCGGCGGAAACGCAAGCGGCAATCCACGCCATGGCAAAGCGCGAGATTGACGTGGTGATCGGGACGCAGATCGTGGCCAAGGGCCACCACTTCCCGCAACTGACTCTCGTTGGCGTCGTGGACGGCGATCTCGGCGGCGCTGATGG
>JAICVV010000314.1 GCA_025935155.1 Alphaproteobacteria bacterium | reverse complement strand
TTGGCGAGATAGGCGATAGATGCGCCATCGGGCGACCAGTGGAAAGCTGACACGCCGTTCTTGCATGCGGTGAGCGCTGCCGCCGCGCCGCCGCCTGCCAGCGGCATCAGCCAGACTTGCGTCTTTCCCCCGCGGTTGGAGAGGAAGGCCAGTGTCTTCCCGTCGGGCGACCATTGCGGGGCGCGCTCCGATTTCTGCGCCGGCGTGATTTCGTTCACTTTCCCCGTGGCGATGTCGAGAATGTGGACGCGCGGCTTCCAGTCCAGCGGATAGCTCAAGACAATGTAAGCGAGCCTTTTCCCATCGGGTGAGAAGTGGAGGTCGCCGGCGCGCTCATAGTTGAGGGCCTCTGCCGGTGAAAGAGCGGCTTCGGCCCGCGCAAAATTCGGAACCAGTAACAACAATGCCGCCGTCAGCAAGGAGTTCACATGAGCCTTCATTATCCGGCCGCCCTGTGCGATTCTGCCCTATTCTAGCCGTGTGCAAGCCGTTGCTGTCTTTCACGATTCGAGCGCCCTTGCACCGGCCTAGCGCGGCATCTGAATCGGAAGGCGGAGCATGTTGACAGAGGTCGGGGCCCGCATCCGCCGTTACGAGCCGGGAAGCGCAATGCGCCCGCATCTGCATGGCGATGCCAGTCTCAGCATCGTGGTCGGTGGAGATTATCTGGAGTGCATCCGAAGTTCGGAACGGCATTATGCGGCGGGGTATGTTGCCTTCTGCCCGGCGGGAACAATGCATGCGCAGCAATTCGGAGCCAGCGGTGCCCGGCAAATCATTGTGGAGCCGGAACACGACTGGCTCGCCTGGCTTTCCGATCGTCTGAATCTCGGGGAGGCGCCGTACGGACATGCTGGCGAGTTTCAGCAGCTGGGCAGCCGCCTTGTCCATGAACTGACCCAAACGGATGAGTTTTCTGCGCTGGCGCAAGAGGGAATGATTCTCGAAATCATCGCCGCATTCGGACGCTTTGCCGGTTCGCAGACGGCAAAACCGCCGGCATGGCTGTCAGTGGCGCGCGACTTCATTCATGCGCATGCCTGTGCGCCGCTGAGCACAGCGCAAATCGCACGTGCGGCGGGGCGGCATGAAATTCATTTGGCGCGCGAGTTTCGCCGTTACTATGGCAGTTCCATCGGCAACTATCTCCGGCGGCTGAGGGTAGAAAAGGCAGCAAGCCTGCTCGCGCAATCACGCGAGGACATTACCGGAATCGCCCTGCGCTGCGGTTTCGCCAGCCATTCGCATCTCTGCCGAGTCTTTCGCGCCCAATACGGTGTGACGCCTTCGGAATACCGGACACGCCACAAACTCTGGCCGGCGTCTCTCAGATCAGATCGCGCAAGGTGATCGAAACGTCTTTCGTTTCTGCGCCGCGTTTCACGGTAAGGTTCACCGGAGTGCCGGCCTTCTCCGTCCGCCAGCTTTCGCGCAGATTGGGAAGACGGAAACTCGATGCCGGCTTGCCGTCGATCGCCGTGATGATGTCGTCCTTCTGAAGCCCCGATGCTTCGGCCGGACCGCCTTTGGTGATCTCGATCACCTTGAAGCCTACCGGCGCGGCATTGATCCACATGCCGGACTTGTCGAAGGTGTCGAGATCTTCGATGCGGCCCTTGATCGGCTTCAGATACATGGTGCTGTGATCGTAATCGAAGGTCACCACGAAGCGCTTCAGCACGCCACCGCCGACGTTGCTCGGAAACGATTCCACCGCCCCGGCACCACCCTTGTCAGTGGAAACCATTGTCAGTGGATGTTCGATGGTGACGTCGCCCAGCTTCAGTGTGCCGCCGCGGAACACGACGCTGTGGGTGGGTCCGCCCACGCCCCATCCGGTCTGCGCTTCTATGGTTTTGATGCCGGGCTTTGGGAATCCGTTTTTCGCAGCCCATACCTTGTTGAGCAGCAGCGGCATGCGTGAGCCGGTGTCGATACCGAAACGGCCCGGCGCGCCGTCATAGCTGCCGAGAATTTCCGGAAACTGGTGATAGAGGCGCATCGGCACTGGCGTGCCGGCAGTTTTGGGATCGAAGTACTTCTTATCGATGAAGGTGATGGTGTGCCTGCCGTAGTCGAAACGCGTGATGAACCGGGCAAAGAATTCGTACCCGATCATGCCCTGCTCGTTCGCGCCTTCGGTACCAGGCGGATCGAAATCGAGCGTCGATACCGGCTGGTCGGTGAGCGTGGCTTTGCCAACCCTGAGAGATTTCACCCGCGCTTCGCCACTGGTGGCGATGTTCTCGCCGCCACCTGTTGAAGAGAGATTGCCCTTTGCCTCAACGCCCAATTCCTTCGCGGTTGCCGGAGTGAGAATCGAGTGTCCGCCGGTATCGAAGATAAAGGTCAGCGGCTGCGAGCCGTTGACGCTCACATCGGCGTAGATGTGGTTGTTCCAGAGATGGAAGGGCACCGTGGTTTCATGCGCGCCGCCCGCAATGAAGAAGTCGTGCAGATTTTCCGCCGGACGCTGGTACGCGCTGGCGGGAAGCGGATCGGAAAATCTGGCGCTGCTGAGTGTGAAGGTCTGCAGATTGTGGCTGCCGTCGTCGACGACCAGCTTCTTGGCGATCATCGCGCCATCCACCGCAGCATAATCGGAATAGGTGGTGGTGATCGTCTGGGTTGCTTGGTTCTCGACCGTGCGATAGAGCAGATGCGTTTGGGGATCGAACCACGCCTCGAAGGGCGTGCCGCCCTTTGGCGTAACCGCCAGAACGTCATAGCTCTTGCCGCCATCCGACTTCTGCCCGTCGCTTGCGATTGCCGCGCCGCCGCGATCGGTGCGCCACCACAAATTCTGGTCCTGATAGGCTTCCGAAATGGCATTCGGGATGACGTCGCCACCGGCCTGATCGGTGACGGTACCCGATGGCTCTTTCTCCCATGCTTTGACGCCATCCCAACCGCTCGCGCCGGCCGTCGGCGGAATGTCGTAGGAATCGACAAAAGCGCCGCGCTGCAGATCTTCCAGCGAGGATGTGGTGCCCGTCAGGCCCTGTCCGGAATAGGCGTAATCAAGCCTGAGCGTGGCCTTGTTGTCCCAGACGCTCCCGCCCAT
>JAICVV010000041.1 GCA_025935155.1 Alphaproteobacteria bacterium | reverse complement strand
TCCTGCCCTGCATCACAAAGAAAAAGGGGTTCTCTTGTCGAAGCGCGCGTTAATGCTGACGGTGGCCGCGGCCGCCCTGCTCTCCCGTCCCGTGCTCGGCGACGACTTCACCGACATCAAGACCAAGGTCACGCAGCAAATCAAAACGAGCACCGCCGCCAACGGCTCACCGGGAGATATCCTGATCGAGTCCGCCGGTTCCGTTGTCGTGACAACTGCCGGGCCCGCGGTCGAAATCGATTCCGCGAACACCGTGACCAATCAGGGCACGATCAGCAACGTTGGAACGACCAGCGCCATCGGTGTGCAGATGGATGCGACCGCGGCTGGCAACGGCCCGGGTGCGACCGCCACCGCTTTCGACAGTACTGGGGTCCTTGACTTGACGGGAAGCGGTGCCCTCAAGACGGGCGTTTTGGTCGGTATCGCGAATGGGAATGCAACGGGCATTTTCAACGGCGGCATCAATCTGGA
Source organism: Alphaproteobacteria bacterium (assembly GCA_025935155.1). Lineage (GTDB taxonomy): Bacteria > Pseudomonadota > Alphaproteobacteria > Micropepsales > Micropepsaceae > Rhizomicrobium. Next base: position 10,226 of record JAICVV010000041.1, on the reverse strand, counting down.
GGGCGGCTCTTCGCTGGCTGTCACCGGCGATAACTCCATAGGCGTTCATGTCGGCGACAACACGACGCTGAACGGCGCGATCAATCTCGGCGGTTCTGTAAAGCTCAGCGGCGGAACCTCCATGACGGGCCTTCTGATTGGAACGAGCGATACTGCCACCGCCAATGTCGTCGGAGATGTAACGTTCGGCGCCGGCTCGATCATGAGCCTCATCGGTGACGGCTCCTACGGTATGCGCATTGAGCCAAACTCCGTGCTTACGGGAAACCTCGATGTGGCGGGCAGCATCACAGTCGCGCCCACCGATCCCAAATCGACCTCGGATGGGAACACCGTCGGCATCTGGATCGACAACAACACGGCCGGCGATGCCCTTACCGGAAATTTCCTTATCGATTCCGGAGGATCGGTGACGGCGACGGGTGCCAGTTCTCAGGGCGTTGTCTTGCTGGGATCGATTGGGGGCAATTTCACCAACAGCGGCAACATAACAGCTGTCGGTACAACTACGCCTCTGTCCTCCGGTAATCCGGTAAGCGGCAGCGCTTTCGTAATCGCTAACGATATAGGCGGGGGCATCCTGAACGACGGCCCCACCAATGCCAACGACACCACCACACCGGCCAATATCACCGGCAACGGACTTCTGCCCGTTTTGCTGATTTCCCCAACAGCCGACGGAGCAACAGCAGCGGGCGATATCAACATCGGCGGGAATACCGGTCTGCCTGAGGGCGACTACGGCTTCATCAACCGCGGTTTGATTAGCGCCTCACCGGCCAATCCGGACCAAACCGCTTCGATTGCAGTGAGCATCCAGGGCGCCGGCTCGTTCAACGCCACTATCGATAACGGCATCTTCAGTTCCGGCACCATTGCAGCCGCGACAACAGGGGACGACAAGCAGTTAAGCGCCGAGTCCGCAACCGGCATATTTATCGGCGGTACCCCGGGTTCCGGTGGCGGAGTTGTACCGATTTTGTTTAATTCCAACCAGAACAGCTCCTCTCCCGGCACTATCAGCGCAAGTTATTCCGGCACTCTTGTCGGCGGGTCGGCCTTTGCCATTCACGTGGGCAGGGGCGGCGTGCTGAACAGTATTGTGAACCAGGGCGTCATCAGCGCGTCCGCAACCAACACAGACACAGCATTGTCTAACGGTTCCGCGACGACCTGCGGCACCGCGACAGCCCTTGCAGCCTGCGCAATTTGGGACGAGTCCGGAACGCTTACACAGGTGACCAACTCCGGAACAATATCCGCTGTGGCGACAACGCTGGACGACAACTCGCAGGTCGCCATCGCCATCGATCTGAGCGCGGCGACGCAAAACACCACTATCGACAACTCCGGGACGATCAGCGGCAATGTCAATCTCGGAGATGCGGCCGATTTCGTTCATGTCCACGGGGATGCCAACAGGACGGCTGGAATTTCCGGCGATATCAACTTCGGTGGCTCGGGCAACGGCGGCGGAGCAGACGATTCGCTGGAGATCGACGATCACGCGTTTGTCTCCGGCAGCATCACGGACCGCGCAGGGGGCCAGCTTAATGTCCTGCTCAATCCTGGCGGCATGCTGACGGAAACCAACGACTCGATCGATCTGGACAAGCGTTTCGAGGTTCACAACCTGACGGTCGGCGCCGGCGCGACGCTGGGCCTCACGATTTCGCAAACGTACAATCTCACCGCCAATCCCACCGCTGGCGGCATCGTCACGGCAAGCGGCCAGGTGCTCCTCGATCCACAGAGCATCGTCAGTCTGCCGTTCCAGTCATTCCTCTCTGGAGAAACATTCGGTGAAGCCTCGAAATTCATCCTCATCGATGCGCCGCTGGACCAGCTTCAGCTCAGTCTGAGCGCTCTGCAAAACCAGATTTGCACAGCGGTGCCGTTCCTGTTCGAGAACGGCGACCAGCAATGCCTGCAAGTGAGCAATACCGCCGACCGCAGTCAGCTTGTGCTGACACTAACGCCAAAGTCGGCGCAGGAGATCGGGCTAACTGGCTATGCGCTGAAGATGTTCCCCGTCGCCAATCTTGCGCTGGCAAACGACAGCCAACTTGGCGCCGCAGTGATCAACGCAGGCCTGCCCGTAAACGGCGTTCCACTTACGCAGGAGCAGGGGCAGACGCTGTATCAGCGCGTCTATTCGCAATTCGCTCCCAACGTAACCGGTGCTTCACGGGCACTGGCAATCGCGATCACCGATCAGACCTCCGGCCCGGTTGGCGCCCGTCAACGCGAACTCCGCATGTATGCGGGCCAGCCCGGTGACACGACTCTTTGGGGCCAGGAGTTCAACCTGAGCCTCAATCAGGACGCCAATGCCGGAACGATCGGCTATCGCGACAGCGGCTTTGGAATTGTTGTCGGCCTGGACGGCGGCAATCCTGCGGACGGACGGTACGGCGCGGCCTTCAGCTTCTATTCCGGCAATATCAATGAGAAGCAGCCTCAGGATAGCAGCACCGATAGCGAATGGGCGATGCTGACAGGATACACGGATTGGCGTGGGCGCGGGCTGTTTCTCGATACGCAGCTCAGTGTTGGCGTCGGACAATTGGACGGCAGGCGCCACCTCGACGTTGACGCCATCACACGCACCGCGGAAGGCAAGCGCGACACCCTGCTCGGCGCAATCGGCGCTACAACGGGCGTGATCATGACCACCGGCAGCACCATCTTCACACCGATGGTAAGTCTCGACGGCCTGTGGATGAAGGAAAACGGCTACACGGAGCACGGCGGTGGCGATCCGAATGGCGGCGATGGCTTCGATCTGACTGTGAATTCCATTTACTACGATTCTGCTCGCGCATTTGCGGGAGCGGATGTGCGGCAGGATATCGATCTCGGCGATTTCTATCTGCAGCCCGAAGCGCGCGCCGGCTATCGCTATGATTTCCTTGCAAATGCGCCGAAGGTGGGCGCCTCCTTTGCAAGCACCCCGGGCACAGACTTCTCACTCACCGGTCCGGACCCGGCGAAAGGCAATGTGGTGTTGGGCGGCAGCCTGTCAGCCACGACCGGTGCATGGTCGATCGGATTGCACTACGATTACCTGCGGGGAAATGACAATTCGATTTCTCAGGCCGGCACCATCACCCTCGTCGGGCGCATCTGAAAAAACGGCCCCGTTTCTGGGGCCGTTTTCCTTTCACCAACTCGGGGTCTTACCAGCGGTGGCGCCATCCGCGGTGCCAGTATGGGCGATGCCAATAGCGTCCATGCCAGTAATAGCGCGGACCGTAATAGCCGCCATACACCACCGGGTATCCGTAATAGCCGTAGTACGGATAGGCATAGGGATAGCCGTAATATCCGTAGGCCGGCACACCGAAGCCGATTCCGACCGCAACGCGAGCCGCATTCGCCGGCACCGTCGTTGCAGCCACTGTTCCACCCAACGCGAGAGCAGCGAGGGCGATCTTACCAAAGCGCTTCATTCCAACCTCCTTGGGTTTCGCTCTCCCTCCTGAAGACTCAACGCGCAAACGGCCTTTGGGCGCCGCCACGCGCGTAAATAGTTTGTGTACTGCGCAAAATCGGCAGGTAAGAGCGCAAAAATTTCCCTCAATTGCTGCAGCGGTTCAGCAAGCTGAATATTGAATGAACAATGGCTTCAGCTGCGCATCAGACAGATCAGACGGCTGACATCTTCCTCCGGAGTAAAACAGGAGACGACGAAGCGCAGCAACGTGCGTCCCTTCCGGGGGGCCTCCCATTCATAAAATGAAATACCGCTCGAGCGAAGTTTTTCGGCAAGCGGCGCGGGAACGCCGGCAAACACTTCGTTCGCCTCGACGGGGTGTGCAAGCTCGATACCGGGCAAGCCTGCCAATCCACGCTCAAGCCTTTGCGCCAAGCCGTTCGCAACACGCGCCTGCTTCAGCCAAAGATCATCCCGCAGATATCTTTCCAGCTGCACTGAGAGGAATCGCATTTTTGACGCCAAATGCCCGGCACGTTTGCGGCGGTATTCGAAGTCTCGCACGCGTTCTGGATCGAAAAACACGACGGCCTCTGCGCAGAACGCGCCATTTTTTGTGGCGCCGAACGAAAGTACGTCCACGCCCGCTTTCCATGTGATCTCGGCCGGAGTGCAATCCAGATACGCGACGGCATTGGCGAAACGCGCGCCGTCCACGTGCAAGGCCATTCCCTCGCGGCGCGCGACTTCCGAAAGCGCTGCAATTTCGTCCGGACCATAGACCGTGCCACGTTCCGTCGCCTGCGCGAGACTGATCGCTGCCGGCTTTGCGCTATGCACGCCACCCCGATAATGTGTGAGCGCTTCCTCCACGACGGGAACTGCAATCTTCCCGTGCTGTCCGCGCAGAGGCACGAGCTTGGCGCCGCCTGAAAAGAATTCCGGACCGGCGCACTCATCCACAGCAATGTGACTCTGCTCATGACAGAAGATTGCGCCGTAAGGCGGAGATATCGTTGCGAGCGCCAAACCATTTGCTGCCGTTCCTGTGAACACAGGAAAAACGGCTACATCGCGTTCGAACAGATCGCCGAAGCGCTGCCCGAGTCGAGCGGTAATCTCGTCTTCACCATAAGGGGCAGCGGTGGCTGAATTAGCATCCCGGAGCGCCGCCAGAATCTCCGGCGCCGCGCCGTAAGCATTGTCACTGGTGAAATTCATCGCCATTTGCCGCAGATTTGCCCTATTCAGCGTCAAGCTGGCAACTTCTTCGGCGAAACGGGCACCGCGCGTCCGCAAGCCCAACGATATTCGGGAGTGCGAAAATGCGAAGACCCTTTTCCTCCGCCGCCTTTGCGGCAGCTCTGTTGCTCGGCGGCGTGAGCCTGGTTGCAATCTCACCCCCCGCTGCCGCGCAGATGAATGTCCAAATCGGATTCGATTTCTTCCACAATCGCCTTGCGCACGACGGACGCTGGATCCAGCATCCGGTCTGGGGCGACGTGTGGCGCCCGCGCCCAAGCCTGGCGGGTGCCGATTTCCAGCCCTATACCAACGGTTATTGGCAATACACCGATGAGTACGGCTGGTACTGGGTGTCGAACGATCCGTTCGACGATGTCGTCTATCACTACGGCCGCTGGGTTTACGATCCGCAATGGCAGTGGCTCTGGGTGCCCGGATACACGTGGGCTCCGGCATGGGTCATATGGCGCGAAGGCGATGACTATACCGGCTGGATGCCCATGCCGCCGGACGAGGAATTTGCTTCGGGCGGAGGCGTTCGCTTCGGCGTAAATATCGGCGGGATCGGGATCGACTTCTACAACAGGCGGTACGGCGGCCGGGTCGATCCGGACCGCTTTTTCGTCTTCGTCAACAACCGCCATCTCGTCGCGCGCGACTATCGCCGCTTCGTGGTGCCACGCGACCGAATCAAGATCGTGCTCGGCCGCACGCGTCCCGCAACGAAATTCGAGATTGTGAACAACCGCGTGGTCAATCGCGGTGTCGATTTGCGCGTTGTAGAGCGCGCGACCGGCCGCCGGATTGCGCCGGTTTCCGTGAAAGCCGTGATGAAGCCGAATGCGGTGATCACCACCGTCGATGAAGGCAAGCAGATCCGCACCCGCGAGCGTGCTTCCCATCCGATCGAGGCCGGTGTGGCGCGCCGCGGAAAAGCAAATGATCGCGGAGCCAGCGAGACGGACGCTCCGGGCAGTGGTGGTGGTAAAGGTTCAGACGGCAATGCAGGTTCTGGTGCGGGCAGCGGCGCTGGTCCCGGTGGCGGCACAACGGGGCCGGGCACGACCGGTCCCGGCGATAACGCCGGCGCTAACGGCGGTGGCAAGGAGCGCGGGGGCCGCGGGCCAAGCACGAATACTGGGGGCCAGACGAGCAGCCCGACGGATTTATCCACGAGCGGGCCTTCGGGCCCGAAGGCCGGCCGAAATCGCGCGCGCGACAACGACAGCAATACTAATCCGGCAGGCGGCTCTATGAACGGCCCGGACCAGACCAGCCCCTCTCAACCGAGTGGCTCCGACACGTCTGGAAATCCGCGACGCCGGAACAGCAATAACGGTTCGATGAATGGCCCCGGTCCGGACAACGGCACGGCCAATAGCCCCGCGAACGGCACGCCAAACGGCAACGCCACGCGGCGCCAGAACGCGCCTCCCTCGAACATGAACGGACAAGGCAATATGTCGCCCTCGGCGCAAGCGCCTGACCAACCACAGTCCGGCAGCACCGACACACAACAGAAGAAGAAGCGGAAATCGAAGGCAGAACAGCAGCAAGAAACTCCACAATAGCTCAGCATTTTCGCGCAAAGGCCAGAAGTTGTGAGCTTCTGGCCTTTGCGTTGCCCAATAGCGATGTGGCGAAGGAAGTTTGTACTCATCCGGCATCCAGGCCTTCTGCCAGCTATCCTGTTGAAGTTCGTCATGATATTCGTTCAGCCTAAGCTGGCTGGATATAGGCCGTGCGCGCGTGCGGGAGAAAAGTAATGGTACTGGCTCAACACCTTTCCCGCAGTGCGCTTTTCATTTCCGCTGGATTTGCCGCTTTCGCATCCGGCGCGACTGCGCAGAGCTATACTGTGCTGCATAGGTTCACGGGCGCGCCGAATGACGGCGACACTCCGTATGCCGACCTGAGGGCGGACAGCGAGGGAAGCCTCTATGGAACAACTCGATTCGGCGGCACAAAGGACTACGGGACGATTTTCAAAGTCGCGACCGATGGGACTGAAACCCTGCTCTACTCCTTCACTGGCGGCAAGGATGACGAGTATCCCTCGGCCGGAGTGACCGTCGATCAAAAAACCGGCGATCTTTACGGCACTGCCAGCGGGAACAGCGTAGTCGATTGCGATGAGGGTTGCGGAATCATTTGGAAGCTGACGGCGCGCGGTCGCTTCAGTATTTTGCACATGTTCGACAGTGAAGATGGCTCCTTTCCCTACGGCCGCATGATCCGCGACAGATTGGGAAATTTCTACGGCACCACCGTGTACGGTGGTAGCAGTCACAACTGCACCTATGGTTGTGGCGTCGTCTGGGAGCTTACGGCTGGCGGCAAGTATCGCGTGCTTCACAACTTCTCTGGAATGTCCACTGGCGATGGCGAAGGGCCGCTCGGACGCCTAGCGCGCGACCGGGCTGGAAACCTCTATGGCGCCACTGGATACGGAGGCTATTATAACGGGTACTACGGCTACGGGACCATTTACAAGATCGCCCCCAGCGGTGCCGAAACGGTGCTCTATTCCTTCACCAATGGGAGCGATGGAGCCTATCCGAGCAGCGGTCTCGTGCGCGACAAGGCGGCAAATCTCTATGGCACAACAGACTCCGAATATTACGATACCGTCTTCAGGCTTACCCCGGATGGAACTCTTACAACCGTCTTGAATCTCGGCACGGACGATCCGGAAGGCGACCTTTTGCGGACTCGTTCAGACTGGATTTACGGCACGACCTATGCAGGTGGAAACGGCGCTGGCAATGTGTACGAATTGAGCCCAAACGGAACCCTGATTAATCTCCATAGCTTCACGGACACTGAGCATCCGTGGGCCGGGGTTCTAAAAATCAAAGACACGCTTTACGGCACAACCGCTGGCGGGGATGGCAGCGATCATGGCGTCGTTTTCAGTCTGACAATCAAATAGACAGTTCCTTTCGGTAAGTGCGGTGGCTTTTCAATGGCGCTCACGGCTATCTTACCCGCCGTGATCCAGAGCCAGCCATGCCTTCCCGCAATCGCCCCCTGAAGTCCGCCCTCGATCTCATCGGCAACACGCCCATGGTCGAGCTCACACGTTTCGAAACCGGCCCATGCCGCCTATTCGTGAAGCTGGAGAGCCAGAATCCCGGCGGCTCAATCAAGGATCGCATCGGCAAGTCCATGATCGAGGCGGCGGAGAAGGGCGGGCGCGTGAAGCCCGGCGGCACCATCATCGAAGCCACCGCGGGCAACACGGGATTGGGGCTGGCGCAGGTCGGCATCCTCAAAGGCTATAAGCTCATCCTCATCGTGCCCGACAAAATGGCGCGGGAGAAAGTTCAGCACCTGCGCGCCATGGGCGTGGATGTGCGCATCACCCGTTCCGATGTCGGCAAAGGGCACCCGGAATACTACCAGGACATGGCGCAGCGCATCGCCGACGAGACCGGCGCGTTCTACGCCAACCAGTTCGCCAATCCCGCCAATCCGCTGGCGCACGAAACCACCACCGGCCCGGAAATCTGGGAGCAGATGGAGCATCAGGTGGATGCTGTCGTGGTCGGCGTCGGCAGCGGCGGCACACTGACGGGGCTCGGCCGCTTCTTCGCGCGCGTTTCACCCAAAACCGAAATGGTGCTGGCCGATCCGGCGGGCTCGATTCTCACGCCGCTGATCAAGACCGGCAAGATGACGGAAGCTGGGTCGTGGACGGTGGAGGGCATCGGCGAGGATTTCGTGCCGCCGAATTGCGATCTGTCGCTGGTGAAGGAAGCCTATGCGATCACCGACCGCGAAAGCGTCGAGGCTGCACGCGAGCTGCTGCACAAGGAAGGCATCCTGGGCGGCTCGTCGTCGGGCACGTTGCTCGCCGCCGCGTTGCGCTACTGCCGCGCGCAGACGGCGCCCAAGCGTGTCGTTACTTTGGTGCCGGACACCGGGAGCAAATATCTCTCCAAGGTGTTCAACGATTTCTGGGTGATCGAGCAGGGGTTGGCTGACCGCAAACTCACCGGCAATCTCTCCGATCTCATTTCGCGGCCGTACGAATCCGGCGGCACGGTGACGGTGGGGCCGGACGATTCGTTGATGGTCGCCTACAACCGCATGCGCACCTCGGATGTGTCGCAGCTGCCGGTGCTGAAGGAGGGCCGCATCGTCGGCATCATCGACGAGAGCGACATTCTCTCACACGTAGAAGGCCACGACGAATTCCGCGCGCAGCAGTTCAAGGATCCGGTGCGCACGGCGATGACGGCGCGCCTGCACACGGTGCAAGTGAGCGACAAGATGCAGGTTCTGGCGCCGATCTTCGAGCGCAACGAGGTCGCCATCGTGGTGGATGGGCAGAAGTTCGTCGGACTCATCACCCGTGTCGATCTCATCAACTACCTTCGGCTCCATCCATGAGCGGGAAATCCGGCCACAACCGGCTCGGCTTCGCGACGCGCACCATTCATGCGGGCCAGCATCCCGATCCCACCACCGGCGCGGTGATGGTGCCAATCTACGCCTCGAGCACCTACGCGCAGGAAAGCCCGGGCGTGCACAAGGGCTATGAGTATTCCCGCTCGCAGAACCCCACCCGGCAGGCGTTCGAACGCTGCATCGCGGATCTGGAAAGCGGCACCGAAGGATTTGCCTTCGCCAGCGGGTTGGCCGCGGAAGCCACCGTGCTCGATCTCCTGAAGAGCGGCGACCATGTGGTGGTGAGCGACGACGTGTACGGCGGCACCTTCCGCTTGTTCGAGCGGGTGCGGAAAACAAGTGCCGGGCTTTCGTTCGATTTCGTGGACATGAGCGATACGGCGAATGTGGAGCGCGCGCTCACGCCGCAAACGAAAATGATCTGGGTGGAGACTCCCACCAACCCGCTGCTGAAACTCGCCGATCTCTCCGCCATCGCGGCGTTGGCGAAAAAGCGCGGCGCGCGGGCGGTGGCGGACAACACCTTTGCCTCGCCTTATGTGCAGCGGCCGCTGGAGCACGGCTTCGATATCGTGGTGCATTCCACGACCAAATACCTGAACGGCCATTCCGATGTGGTGAACGGTTGCGCCGTGGTGGGCGAGAATCCGGAGCTCGCCGAGCGCTTGCGTTTTCTGCAGAACGCCGTTGGCGCCATCGCCGGGCCGTTTGATTCCTTCTTGGCATTGCGCGGGTTGAAGACCCTGGCGCTGCGGATGGAGCGGCACTGCGGGAATGCACTGAAGATCGCCCGCTGGCTGGAATCGCGGACGGGCGATGTCGCGCGGGTGATCTATCCAGGTTTGGAATCGCACCCGCAGCATGGGCTGGCCAGGAAGCAGATGGCGGCATTCGGCGGCATCGTTACCGTCATTCTCAAGCGCGATCTTACCGGGACCAAGCGTTTTCTCGAGCGCTGCCGGCTGTTCACGCTCGCGGAATCTTTGGGCGGCGTGGAATCGCTTATCGAGCATCCCGCCATCATGACCCACGCATCCGTCCCGCCGGAGAAGCGCGATGAACTCGGCATCTCCAATTCCCTCGTGCGCCTCTCCTGTGGCGTGGAAGACGCCGACGACCTGATCGCCGATCT
>JAICVV010000153.1 GCA_025935155.1 Alphaproteobacteria bacterium | reverse complement strand
CTCGAAGCGGAATTGCGCAAGACGGACTTTGCGCCGTTCCGTGCGTTGAACGATTGTCCGATGGCGATGACGGCGCATGTCGTCTATGAGACGATCGATCCCGAACATCCCGCCACCACAAGTGGAAAAATTATTCGCAATGTGGTCCGCGGTGAAATTGGTTTCGGCGGACTGCTGATGTCTGACGACCTTTCCATGAAAGCGCTGGCGGGATCGTTCGCAGAGCGCAGCCGCGCCGCGCTCGCTGCCGGTTGCGATATTCTCCTGCATTGCAATGGCCGCATGGACGAGATGCAGGCGGTGGCCAGTGAAGCAACACCGTTAGTGGGCGAGGCGAAAGCGAGGGCAGAGAAAGCGCTCGCCCGTGTGCACGCGCCGGCGCCGTTTGACCCTGCCGAAGCCGAAGCAAAGCTCGTTGGACTGGTGGAAGTGCTGGTGTGAGCGAAGCGGAAGAAAACTTCGGCGAACTCGACGCCGCGCCCGTCGCGCCGGAAGAAGCGCTGGTCGTCACGGTCGATGGGTTCGAGGGCCCGCTCGATCTCCTGCTGGCGCTGGCCCGCGACCAGAAGGTCGATCTGGCCAAAATTTCGGTTCTGAAACTGGCTGAACAGTATCTTGAATTCGTCGAATCGGCGAAGTCGCGCAGCCTGGAGCTGGCCGCGGATTATCTCGTGATGGCGGCGTGGCTGGCGTATCTCAAATCCCGCCTGCTGCTCCCGCAACCGCCCAGCATTGAGGGAGAGCCGACGGCGTTGGAAATGGCTGCGCGGCTGCGCTGGCGTCTGCAGCGGCTGGAGGCTATGCGCGAGGCAGCAGCGCGTTTGATGGCGCGGGACCGGCTGGGGCGCGATGTTTTCCTCCGCGGCGCGCCGGAACCCGTCAATGTGGTCAAGCTGCGCACTCAGGCGGACACTCTTTACGATTTGTTAACCGCTTACAGCGCCCAACGGGTGAAGCGCGCCCGTGTGAGCACCTACCGGCCGGTCCATGCGCCCGTGCTGCTCATCGAGGAGGCGCGGCAGCGGCTCGAGCGGATGCTCGGGCGGATCGGGAACTGGCATGCGCTGTCGAACCTGCTGCCGGGGGAGTGGAATTACGGCGAGCGCCGCCGCTCCGCGCTGGCCAGCACGTTGCTTGCGTCGCTCGAACTGGCGCGCGACGGCCGGGTCGAAATCCGGCAGCTGCGGCCGTTCGATGAAGTGTACATAAAAGATCGCGAACCGCGGATGGAGGCCGCATTATGAACCGTGTCGTTCGTCTTGCCGAACTCGGTGTCGAAGCGGAACCCTTGTCCGATCAGGAGGCGCTCCACTTGCCGGATATGAATGTTGAGCATCTGCGTATGGTGGAGGCGCTGCTGTTTGCGGCTGCAGAGCCGCTGGGCGAAGAAGCATTGGCGCGCTCGCTGCCGCAAGGCGCCGAGGTCCGTCCGCTGCTGGATGAGCTGCGGCAGATTTATGCGCGGCGCGGCGTGAATCTGGTTCAGGTGAACGGGAAATGGCAATTCCGCACCGCCGCCGATCTTGCGTTCCTTTTGCGCAAGGAGCAGCCGGAACAGCGCCGCCTTTCGCGCGCCGCAATCGAAACACTGGCGATCGTTGCCTATCATCAGCCGGTGACGCGGGCGGAGATCGAAGACATTCGCGGCGTGGCGTTGTCCAAGGGTACCATCGACGCACTGATGGAGGTGGGCTGGGTGAAGATCCGCGGCCGCAAGCGCACGCCGGGGCGGCCCGTCACCTACGGCACGACAGATGCATTCCTGGTGCAATTCGGGTTGGAGAATGTGAGCCACCTGCCGGGCATGGATGAGCTGAAGGCGGCGGGTTTTCTGGATGCCGTGCCGCCAGCCGGTTTGGAGATTCCGAACCCGTCCGATCAGCTTTCACCCGACGAAGACCCGCTGGAGGATGAATTGGACGAGGTTTCGCCGGAGACCAGCCTGTAGACTCTGTTACGGAAGTTCAACCGGTCCGGCACAATGCATGCCGTGCAAAGTCCGCAATCTCGAAGCCGGATAGCTCACCGCACTCGAGCAGCATTTTGGCGGCGGCGCAGACTGCCGCCCAGCCTTCCTCGCTTTCCATGAAATCGCGCACTTCGCGCCAGAGCGGCGAAAGGACAGGAGCGGCCGATTCGATCTGACCTGCAATGCCGATGGCGCGCCACACGCAGTCTTCCGTCGTGAATGCATCGCCCAGGCTGACCAAATCATCCGAGCAGGCCCCGAATGAATATCGCTCCTGGGCTGCTGGACCGGACAACAGCGCGCGGATCAGCGATTCGGCGGCAGCGTAATCCTGTTTGCCCCAAGGCTCGTCTGCCAAAGGCAACGCAGGTTCCACAACATCGAGCCAGACATTCGCATCTTCTGGGTCCAGAAATATGCGCTCGGTGGTCACGCCGTCGCGCCAAAGCGAAACCGCTTGTCCGGCGGCGAAAAACGCCGCCCGCTCTGTGCGCGGATTACCTTCGGACATGGCCGAACCAAAATTGTGGGGGCTCGTCTTATATACGCCGGTGCGGACTGATTTCTCCCTTTACTTGAACAATTCCTTCGGCTGTGACGTCAGCGCCACTGAAAAAATCCAGCAGAGATTCCATATCTGGAATGCACCCCAACAGGAGAACCATTTGGAACAGCCGAATGGCCGCCTCGCTTCCGCCATGGCGTATGCGGCCCTCATTCATGGCATACAGAAGCGCAAAGGCACGAACATCCCTTACGTGAGTCATCTCATGTCCGTCTCGGCACTTGTGATGGAATTCGGTGGCGATGAAGATCAGGCCATTGCAGGAATGTTGCACGATGCGCTCGAAGACTGCGGCGCCGAGCACGAGAAAATCATTCGCACGAACTACGGCGATCGCGTCGCCAATATCGTCCGCGGCTGCACAGACGGTGTTCCGGATGCAAGCGGAAGAAAACCACCATGGCGGCAACGCAAGGAGCGATATCTGGAGCACCTTCGCGGCGCGGCGATGGACACATTGCTCGTTTCTGCTTGCGACAAGCTCCACAATGCACGCGCTATCGTTGCCGACTTGCGCGCGGGCCACGATGTTTTCAGCCGTTTCACCGCCGGAAAGAGTGGAACGCTCTGGTACTATGACGAGCTTGCGTCGCTGTTTCGGGAGCGGCTGGGCTCCGATGCAGCCGTTGCGCGGGAATTGACGGCGGCCGTTGAGGCCATGAAGTCAGAGGCTGACGGTATTCGTCCGGTACGGTGAACGCGCCGGCGGTTACTCGTCTTCCAGCTCCACCACCACGGCTTCGCCGCGCTCCAGCGCAAGCGCCAGTTTGCCTTCGCGCAACGCAATGGCGTCGTTCCCGAACACCTCCGCGCGCCAGCCATGCAGAACAGCGAGACCATCATCCTCACATGCTGCGATCTTTTCGATGTCGTCGCTGCCAGCGATGAGGCGCGGCGCAACCTTGGCTTCTTCGGCTTTCAGCCGTAGCAGTGTTTTCAACAGATCGACGGTGGACTGCGAAGGCTCGCGCCGCCGCCGCGGACGCATGATGTCCGGCGTGTTAGGTGGCGGCAAATTCAACCCAGCGGCAATGGCTTCCAGCAGCGCCTTGCCGGAGCGTGAGGCGGCAAAGCCCTTCGGCACGGCGCGAATGCGCTCAAGCCCTTCCGCATGCTCGGGGGGATGCGCCGCAATTTCCAGCAAGGCCTCATCGCGCAGGATGCGCTGGCGGGGCACATCGCGCGTCTGCGCCTCGATCTCACGCCAGGCCGACACGGCAGCAAGCACCGAAAGGAAGCGCTTGTTCGAGGTGCGGGGCTTAAGCCGCTTCCACGCGTTCGCCGGGTCGAGTTCGTAGAGGTCTTCGTCTTTCAGCGCCGCAATCTCTTCCTGAACCCAGGATTCGCGGCCCGTGCGGTGGAGCTCCGCGGCCAGCTTCTCGTATACCTGGCAAAGGTGCGTGACATCGCCCAGCGCGTATTCCAGTTGCCGATTGCTGAGTGGCCGGCGGCTCCAATCGGTAAAGCGGGCGGATTTGTCGAGCTCGGCATTGGTGAGTTTGCGCACCAGCGTTTCGTAGGATGCGGAATCGCCGAAGCCGCACACCATCGCGGCGATCTGCGTATCGAACAGAGGATCGGGAATCACATCGCCCTGATGCCAGAAGATTTCGATGTCCTGCCGTGCGGCGTGCAGGACCTTCACCAGCTCGGGCTTGGCGATCAGCCGGTAGATCGGCGCGAGGTCCATGCCGTTCGCAAGCGGATCGATGATCGCGGCCGGCCCATTCGGCGCGGCCACCTGCATGAGGCAGAGTTTCGGCCAGTAGGTCTGGTCGCGCATGAATTCGGTGTCGAGGGCAATGTAGGGGGCGTTTTCGAGTTCGCCGGCCAGCTGCTCAAGACCGGCGGTGTTTTCGACAATACGCATCGGACTGTTCATAGCGGATTCGCTTGCGGTGCGCCTTGGCAAATGAGGGTCAATGGACAATCAGGCCGACGGTGTGGCCGGGAAAGCCTGCGGCGTCGAAATAGCGGGCGCCGCCGACCTGCTGGTAATTCAGGATCGTCTTTGTGCCGTTGGCCGCAGGCTTTGAGGCAACCCAGCCTCGCGAAACCATGACCTTCCGCCCGCCAGGCAGCGCTTCGGTCAGGACACGGCCGGTGAGGCGGCCCTTTGGCGAGATAGTCAAATGCAGGATGTGGGCGAGGGTGGGAGCGATGTCGGCGTTGCTGGAGGGGGCAGGGTCGGCAAAGCGGGTTTTGAAATCCGGTCCGGCGGCGGCCATGAAGTTCATGGTGTCGGCGCGGCTGAAGCTGCCATGCATACCCTGACCGGTCGCGAGCGACGTGTCCGCCACTTCGGCTGCGCAGAGCGGCTCCGAGGTGCAGCCAGGTATGAGCGTGGAGCGGAAATTCACCACGATGGCTGGCTGCGGGGTTTTCGCGGCGCCGCGGAGATCGATCGCGCTGAGCGGCAGGGTGCCCGGGATATCGCCGAAATCGTCATTGACGAAAATGCCGCTCACGTAATCTTCGGCCGCGAGAATGGCGACGATCCGTTTCGCGAGATCGGACGCGTTCGCGGCGGCCAGCCAGATTTCATCCGAGCCGCCATTGCTGGCGACAATGACATCCGGGTTCGCTTCATCGTTCCCGATATAGCCGTTGCCGTAGGACGGGTGCTCCCCTTGCGCGTAGTTCACCGGTTGCTGGGTATTGGGATCGAACAGCGGCAGCTTCAGCGCATCCGCGAGATCGATGGCGAGAAATCCTGGCGGCAAATCGCGCTTTGAAACGGGCGGCGGCGCGTTTTGCGTGTCGACAGCATTCTCGGCGCCCCCAGCGGCTTCGTAGCGCGCCGCGGCGCTGGTCTGGCTATGTTTGTCAATGGTGGAGAAGCCGTGATCGGCCGTGACGAACACGTCGGTGGTTTTGTCGAGGCCGCGCGATTTCAGCGTGGCGAGAAGGCCGGCCAGCGTTTCGTCAGCATCTTTGATGCCGGCCTCGCTGGAGGTGCCGTTGATGCCGGGCGCGAGTTTGCCGAGGCTGTCCTTCTGCGAATGTTGCGAGCCGTCCGGATCGCGCGACCAGAACACCACAACGAATGGTTTTCTCGCTTGTTTGAATTTTGGCAGTACGATCTTCGTCGCAATCTCCAGCAGATATTTCTCCTGCGCATTGTTG
>JAICVV010000352.1 GCA_025935155.1 Alphaproteobacteria bacterium | reverse complement strand
CGGACGGCGTGTGGTTCGCGTGCCGTGGACCTGTATCGAGAAGATCAGCGGCCGGATTTATCTGTCTGTCACCGCAGAATCCGTCGGATTGCGAAAGGTGGAAGACCGGCTCGAGGCAGCCTTCAAACGTATTCCACTCTCGTGATCCGGACGAGCGAACTGCAAGGCAAGCGCGTGCGTCGGGAAAACGGCGAGAGGCTCGGCCGCGTCTATGAAATTCGCGCGCGCGATTCGCAGGTTGTGGCCCTCATCTGCGGCGCGCGGGGATTCTTTCAGCGCCTCGCCGGAACGGAAGCCGGCCATCGGGTGCCGTGGGAGCAGGTGCAGAAGATCACATCGTCAGATATCATCGTCGCAGACGCTCGCAAGCTCCGGAGGCGGAAGAAGCGTAGCTCGAAGTAATCTTGACAAAATGCTATCACGTGATAGCATCTTCCACATGGGACAGCTGCTGGTTCGAGATGTGCCCGGGAATGTCATCGCGGCGCTGAAAAAGCGCGCCAAGCAGCATGGCCGCAGCGCCGAAGCCGAACATCGGGATATTTTGCAAAACGCACTGAGATCTTCTCAAGAAGATTTCTGGGACCGCGCGGACAAAATACGCGAAGAGCTTCGAGCGACTGGGCAAAAGTTCACGGATTCAGTGATTCTTATACGGCAGGCCCGCGACGAGCGATGAAGGTCGTCATCGACGCTTCTGTCGCGCTCAAATGGGTGGTTCCGGAGGATGGCTCCGAAGCCGCGAGAGCGCTCCGCAGATTTGACCTTATCGCACCCAACATTTGGCTGGCTGAAGTCGCGAACGCACTTTGGCGTCATGTGCTGCGGGCCGAACTGGAGCAGCGGCAGGCCGAAGGGCTGCTCAGGGAACTCAAGGCCGCGCCCGTTCTGACCATTCCGCTCGAAGCGGATATTCAAATTGCGCTCGGACTCGCTAGCGAACTTTCACATCCCATCTACGATTGCATTTATCTCGCGCTTGCTCAACGCGAGAGTACGTATGTGATCACGGCAGATCGCCGGTTTGCGTCCCTGGTTTCCAGATACACGCATCTCGCCACGCTCATTCAGTGTCTGCTCTAGTCTAATGCAGCTTGGCGCGGGGATCGTACTTCGTCGTCCAGCTTTCCGCGAAACCGCGCAATTCGCTGTCGGCGCGATCGGGCAGGGTGACCACCAGCTTTACGTAAAGATCGCCCGCTGCCTCTTTGGCATGCGCGGGAATGCCTTTGCCTTTCAGGCGCAGCACCGAGCCAGAATTGGAAGTCGCCGGCACACTCAACGCCACCGAGCCGGTGAGTGTCGGCACGGTCACCTTGCCACCCAGCACGGCTTCCTGCAGCGTCACCGGCAAATCCATGCGCAGGTTGTTGCCATCGCGCGTGAGGTATGGATGCGGCGCAACAGAGACGTTCAGCAGCACGTCGCCGCGCGGGCCGCCATTGCGGCCTTCGCCGCCCTGACCTTTGAGTCTGATCTGCTGTCCATCGCGCACGCCCACGGGAATGCGCACATCCACTTCGCGGCCGTCCGGCATATACACGCGCCGCGTGCCGCCCCTTGCAGCTTCCTCGAAACTCACCGTTGCGGAAACTTCATAGCTTTCGCCGGCGCGTGGCCGCTTGCCGCCGCCGCGGCGGCCGCCGCCCAGTCCACCGCCGAACAGTTCGGAGAAAATGTCCTCGGCGCGAAAACCTTCGGCTGTATTTCCGTCGGAGCTCCAGCTGTACTGGTAGCCGCCGGGTCCGCCCTGACCGCCTTCGAACCCGTGCGCACGCGGATCGAAGCCGCGCGGATTCCCATTGGCATCGATTTCGCCGCGGTCGAATTTCGCCCGTTTCTCCTTGTCACCCAAAATTTCATAGGCGCCGCTGATCTCCTGGAACTTTTTCTGCGCGGCCGCATCCCCGCCCTTGGTGTCGGGATGATACTTCTTGGCGAGCGAGCGAAACGCCTTTTTGATCTCGGCTTCGCTCGCGCCCTTGCTTACCCCCAGAACGCTATATGGATCGCTCATGCTGTCTCCGGCCGCGGGAAGAATGGTGCGGCCACCTTAGAATATGGGGATTCGTCGTGCCCCGTTAAGGCCTTGGCGGCGAAACCGCGCCAGACTTGAGCAGCTCCAGCCGCTGGGCGGCCTGCGGCACGCCGCGCGCGGCAGCATCGCCATACAATTGTTCGGCGCGTGCAACGTCCCGCGGCACCACCTGCCCACGCTCGTAGATTTCCGCGAGCCGGAATTCTGCCATCGGATGATGTGCCTTGGCCGCCGCTTCCAGCCACCGCATGGCGGATTCCGGATCGGGCGGCCCGGCTTCGCCGTTCAGCAGCATGTCGGCAAGATCGGACTGCGCGGTCGGCAGCCCGGCATCGGCGGCTTCCTTGAGATACTCCATCGCGCCTTGCGGATCGCGCGCCGTGCCCTGGCCCTTGCGTTTCATCAGCGCGACGTTGCGCATCGCGGCGATGTCGTCGTGGTCCGCGAGGTAATAGAAGATCTGATAGGCGTGCGCGTAGTCGCCATGATCGTAATAAGCGGCGCCCTGATCGAACATCGCCTGATCGCCGGGCGT
>JAICVV010000275.1 GCA_025935155.1 Alphaproteobacteria bacterium | reverse complement strand
TGTCACGGGCACGAAAATGTGCCCGGCCGAATTCACGTGAACGGGCACAACGGCAACGTTGGGCGCCGGCCAGTAGACAACCTTGCCGTCGCAATGTTTCTGGGAAATCAGATTGAGTTTCTTTGCCGCGAAATCCAGGTCGAGATCGTAACTGCGCAGGAGATTGGGCCCGACGATGCCGGCGGCGTCGGGAACATCCGGCGGAAATTGGTGAACGGAAGGCAGCAGCATGAAGTCGACGCTATCCGCGCGCAAATTGCCCAGTGCGAAAGCGGCGCGCGCCGCGACCTGCGTGGTGTCGCCCGACACGCCAATAATCTCAAGATTCGTGTGACGCGTGGGCAGCTTCAGTTCGTCCACAACCGGGCGCGTGATTTCCGTAAATGCTCCACCGGTGTCGACCAGCATGGATTTCGGCGCGCCGTCGATGGCGGCGGGCACGTAGATGCGGCCGTCGGCGCCGATCTGCATATTGACGCTGGCGACCATGGTGAGCGGAGGACAACTCTCTTCTGCCACCGCAAAGCCGGCCGCGGCCGCCTGAATGACAAAGAAAGCAGAAGCGAAAAATGAGATTTTCATCGATAGCACCAGAAGGCCAAGCCGCCCGGGCGCCGCTATACGGGCCGGACCAATCCCATGCAACGGCCGCCATGCCTTTGTGCTTTAATCGAGCGTCGCCATTCATTTCCAAACAGGTTTGCCGGAACCAGGCAGTCCAAGGCGCGCCCATTTCTCGGTGACCGTTCGAATCGTTTCGTCATCCATGCGGATGAGGCGGCCCCAATCGCGTTTGGTCTCCGGCGGCCATTTGTTCGTCGCATCGAGCCCGATCTTGGAGCCGAGGCCGCTTTCCGGCGCAGCGAAATCGAGATAATCGATGGGCGTGTTTTCAATGACCGTGATATCGCGCGCCGGATCCATGCGCGTGGCGATCGCCCACATCACGTCCTTCCAATTTCGCGCGTCGATGTCGCCGTCCACCACGATGACCCATTTCGTGTACATGAACTGGCGCAGGTACGACCACACGGCCATCATCACGCGCTTGGCATGGCCGGAATAGGCCTTCTTCATTGAGACGACCGCAATACGGTAACTGCACCCTTCCGGCGGCAGCCAGAAATCGACGATCTCGGGGAACTGCTGCTTCAGCAGCGGAACGAAAATTTCGTTGAGCGCTTCCCCCAAGACGCTCGGTTCATCCGGCGGCCGGCCGGTGTACGTGGAAAGATAAATCGGATCGCGGCGCATGGTAATGGCCGTGACGGTGAACACCGGGAACTGCTCGACGGAATTGTAATAGCCGGTGTGATCGCCGTAAGGACCCTCATCGCGGTAGTCGGTGAGCGAGACTTCGCCTTCCAATACAATCTCCGCTTCTGCGGGCACTTTCAGCGGCTGCGAAACGCAATCGGCCAATTCCACACGCGCGCCGCGCAGCAATCCGGCGAACGGGTATTCGGAGAGCGTCTCCGGCACCGGCGTGACCGCGGCGAGAATAATTCCGGGATCGGTGCCGATGACAGCGGCCGCAGGCAATGGCGCGGTGTTCTGTTTTACCCAGCGTGCGTGATGCTGCGCGCCGCCGCGGTGTTTCAGCCAGCGCATGATCGTCTGGCTTTTGTTCAACACCTGCATGCGATAGATGCCGAGGTTGAAGTTGTCCTCGCGCCTATCGCCCGGACCTTTGGTGACGATCAGCGGCCAGGTGATCAGGGGGGCGGGTTCTCCGGGCCAGCAGGTTTGCACGGGCAGCCGATTGAGATCGATATCGTTGTCGCGCAGCACGATTTCCTGACACGCAGGCTTGCTCACTGTCTTCGGCCGCATACTCATCGCGGCTTTCACGAGCGGCAGAAGCTCTAGCGCCTCGCCGAGCGATCCCGGCGGCTCGGGCTGGCGCAGGGTGGCGATCAGTTCGCCCACTTCGCGCAAGGCGCTCGCGTCGCGCCGTTCGGCGCTACCGAGGGTGATGCCCATTGCAACCCGCTTCACGGTGCCGAACAGGTTCACGAGCACGGGAATATCGCTCGGCTTGCCATCCGCCTTGATCGGCTTCTCGAAAATCACCGCCGGGCCGCCTTGCGCGATCAGCCGCGTCTGGATTTCGGTCATCTCCAGCACAGTCGAGACCGGCTCGCGCACGCGCACCAGCTCGCCCTCGCGTTCCAATTTGCCGATAAAATCCCGAAGCGAACGATAGCTCATGGTGGCTTCTGACGCGGCATCCTTCTCGCCATCATATCCGGATCGGGTACAACATTCGTAGAACGATCTGGCCCAGCCCGAATCGGAGAGCAGAATGAGCGAACCGCCACTCGAAGCACAACCGGACGGCGTGCAGCCGAAGCCGCCACGGATTGGTCACCGCTGGCTCGATCTGTCGATCGCCGCCGTCGCCATCGTGATTTCGCTCATCTCACTGGCGGTGGGCTTCTACAACGCGCAAAGTCAACAGCGCATGGTGGCGGCGACCTCATGGCCGTTCCTGGTTTACAACACCATGCAGGTCGGCAATCGGCTCGTTCTCCGCTTCGAGAATGAGGGTGTCGGGCCGGCGCGGTTGAAGACGCTGAGAGTGTGGTTTCATGGCCGAGAGGCGCACGGCCTTACCGATTTGCTGCATAGCTGCTGTGGTCTCCCCGCCGGTGGATGGTCGGAGCTGGCTAAGGTCGGAGGCATCATCTGGGAAAGCAGACCGGTGGGGCTCTACAGGCCCGGAGAAAACCTCAACCTGCTTGTGCTCGCCCGCACGCCGGCGAACGCGGCTATCTGGGAAAGGCTGTCGCGTGCGCGCGTGGAGCTGGCGTTTCAGGCCTGCTACTGCTCGGTGCTCGGCGATTGCTGGACGTCTGATCTGGATCCTCTCACCGATCCCAAGCCGGTCAGCTACTGCAAGGCAGTCGACGGCTATCGGGAGTGACGGGCGGCTCAAGGCTCATTCGCGACTTTCCACTTCGATCGCGCGGCATGCCTGGTTCCGTAGGCGAAGTAGATGGAGAGGCCGATCGCCGTCTGGATTTCGGTCATCTCCAGCACAGTCGAGACCGGCTCGCGCACCCGCACCAATTCGCCGGCGCGCTCCAGCGCGGCAATGAAATCGCGGAGAGAGCGGTAAGCCACCGTCAGCTCCCCCTGACTGTGAAAGGACGGCGGTTGATCGGAGGCAAACGTCCCATCGATCCCTCGCGCGCGCAGCATCCTAACGAGTTTGTATTCGGGAGCGGTAACATACAATTGAACGCAAGGAGAATGGCATGAGCGTTTGAAGTCGTGAAAGGTTCTCGCCAGGCCGCGGCTGTTGAGCGTAGGTGCGCAGCAGCAACCGGATGAGGGGGACCATCGTGCCAGACAGCTCACGTTCATCGGCATCCTTGCGTCCGGCGCGGGCAAGCGCCATTGGGACAATGCTGCTTGCCACAGGTTTCGCACTCCTGAGCGCAGGAATTGCGGCCGGCGCGGCTGCGAGGCCGGTCTATGTGACCTTCCAGGTCGACAGTCAGGCTACCGACGTTTTCGGCATGAACGCTTCGGGCGAAGTAACGGGCTATTACGTGGATGCAGGCGGCATCTCGCATGGGTTCATCCGCACGCCGGACGGAACGATCGCGACGTTCGATGCGTCTCCCTACGGAACCTCGCCGATGGGTATTGCTGCCGATGGCTCCGTAACGGGAAGTGAGA
>JAICVV010000401.1 GCA_025935155.1 Alphaproteobacteria bacterium | reverse complement strand
GGCTGTTCGTCTTGTTGGGAAGTCACGGTGTGGCGGCAGCAGGACGGCTGGAATCACCATAGACGGATTCGCGGCCTTGTGTCGCCGGACAGCCCAGCCGCGGATGAATGACGGCGCGCCACAGCGGCGGGACGAGGGCAAGCAAGATGGCCCCGGCGTAACCGCCAGGTAATACCGGCGCACCTGGCGCTGCAGTCAGACCATCGAACGCGAGAGCCGGTGACCGGTGATGATGGCTGTGCCGCCCCATGTTGAAGATGAGGAGGTTGGAGGCCCCCGGGCTGTTCCAGCTGTGATGGGCTGTCATCCGTTCTCCGTCGCGGCGCGACAGTCCATAATGTGCGGCATAATTAAAGAGCTCGAGAACGGCGATTGCGGCCAGGCTCTCGCAGGCCAGAAAGACCGCAGCTCGCCAGCCGAAACTGAACCACAGTGCAGCGTAGATCGAAAGCATGAGTGCGATATCCCGATGCACACGGTTGTACAGGAACGGTAGAGCCCAGCGGCGAACCCGGTGCTTTTCGAACTGCCACGCTTCAGCGAGCTGTTGCCGCAGCGTGCGACCGAAAAAGGCATAAAAACTCTCTCCCAGCCGAGCCGTCGCCGGATCGCGTATCGTCGCGGCATGGCGATGATGGCCGTAAACATGAGCGATGCGGAAATGCCGGTAGCTCATGGCGGTCAGCATGGCCGTGCCCAACAAGTGCTGCCATCGTACCCGGCTATGTACCATTTCGTGGGCCGCAAGCACGCCGAAGACGCCGGTGCACACGCCCGTTGCAAGCGCCAGACTGAGGAACCCCGCCACGCCGTTTCGCTCGACGGAAACCTGGTGAAGGGCCCATACAATCACCGCCAATTGCAACGGAATGTAGAGAATTGGCAGAAACCGGTGCAGGGTGGATTTCGCGGCCTCCGGCTCAGGAAGATAACTGGCAATCAGCAGCAGAAAGAGAAGCGCCGCCGGAACGGCGAAAGGTGCGGAAACGGACCAGCCGTAGGATATGGGCACGGCCGCCAGGAACGCGAACGGTCCCGCAAAGCGCAAGACATTCATTTTCAGCCCCAGTTAAAGCGCGCGGCGCGGCGCAAGCGCACTTTCTTCTTCGCGAATCCGCCACAACAGCAGCACGGCATTCAGAAGCGAGAATGTCGCCGCAACCCACACTTCGCCGAACACCAGCGGCAGCAGCGCAATCTCGCCGATCACGACGATGTAGTTCGGATGCCGCACGAAGCGATAGGGCCCACGCCGCACAAGCGGCGCGTCTGCACGCGAGATGATCCGCGTTGTCCAGTACGGGCCCAAGGCGAGCATTGTCCATGCGCGCAGGATTTCCAGGGCGATGTAGCCGGACAGCGGAACCCAGTGAACTGGAGCTGGCTTGGGTAACGTCAGCGCAATTGCAATCAGCCATGCTGCATGCAGCAGCACGAACAGGGGATAGTGTTCGCGCCCGATTTCCACCGCGCCCTTTGCCAGTAACGCGCGCGTGTTGTGCTGGGCATAGGCGAGCTCTGCAACCCGTTGCGCGACGACCAGGGCAAGGATCGCATACGCAATCATACCGGTTCCAGCATCAGAAAGGCAGCGGAAAAACCGGGCCCCAGCGCGCTCATCAGCGCGCGGCCGGTAACCCCGCGCTTGCGAATACGATGCAGCACAAACAGCGCGGTCACGGCAGACATGTTGCCGTGGTCTCGCAACACCGCGCGGCTATCCTCAAGCGCGCCACGCGGCAGATCGAGCGCATCTTCCAGCGCATCCAGCACCTTGGCGCCTCCTGGATGACACGCAAACGCTTCGATGCTGTCCAAAGGAATATCGTTCTTTTTCAGGAAATCGTTTGTGACCCCGCGGAAATCGCTCGTCACCAGCGATGGAATGCTTTGCGCAAACAGCGCCTTCAGCCCGTCCTCCTCTACCTCCCACCCCATAATGTCGAGAGAGTCCGGCCAGGTGTAGCCGCCGTCCGCGCCCAATGCCGGGCCGTTGCCGGAAGCGGAAAGAATTGCACCCGCCGCGCCATCCCCAAACAGCGCTGCGGCGACAATGTTGCTCTTCGAAACATCGTCTTTGCGGAAGGTGAGGGCGCATAATTCCACGACCAGAAATAGCACCCGCGCGCCCGGCATGGCGCGGGCAAGATCGGCGGCGCGCGCGAGTCCGGATACGCCGCCCGCGCAACCGAAGCCGAAAATCGGCAGCCGCACGAT
>JAICVV010000421.1 GCA_025935155.1 Alphaproteobacteria bacterium | reverse complement strand
GGCGCGGGTTCGCTCATTGAAAGCGGCCCGCAGTTGATCGGGATCGAAGTACCAATCGACTTTGGTCGCGTCCGGCGGATGCAACGTCACATAGCGAGGCACCGCTCCGCAGATAATGGCATCCGGCCCGTAGTTCTCATAGTATGGTTCAAAGACGATGATCTCATCGCCCGGATTCGCGACTGCAAGCAGGCTGGCGATCATGGCCTCGGTAGAGCCGCAACAGACCGTGACCTCTCGGTCGGGATCGATCTCAAGCTTCTGCCATTCGGAGAATTTCCGAGCGATGGCATGGCGAAGGTCCGTCGCGCCCCATGTGATCGCATACTGATTCAAGTCTGCCGCGATGGCATCCTGCGCAGCCCGCTTGATGATTTCTGGAGCCGCGAAATCGGGAAAGCCCTGAGCCAGATTGACCGCGTTATAACGAATCGCCTGGCGCGTCATTTCGCGGATAACCGATTCAGTGAACTGCTGAGCTTTTTCGCTGATCTGCACCTTGGAAGGCCCGCCTGTCGAGAGTATTTGCCTTCCGATTGTGCCACGGGAGTGGTAAACGTCGCTTACGCTTCGCGAGGACCTCGGATGCGTATCATTCCAATAGACTGGGCCGGTAACGACCCGGCGAACAAGTTTCCGATGCTTGAGAGAATTGTGTAACGAAGTGGTGGCCAGGGACGGGATCGAACCGCCGACGCCGGCCTTTTCAGGGCCGCGCTCTACCACTGAGCTACCTGGCCTTGGCTTTTGGGCAACTTCGGGGCAGCCAAGAGCGCCCGAGCGCAACGTCAAGGAGCCACTCAGCTGACGTCATCCGGCCTTGCGGGAGTCAATCTGAACTTTAGCGCGGGTACGGATAATGCTACCCAGCGGCTATCCGGCGATACATTGCAGGTCCATGCGTCCTGACAAGTATAGCAATGGCAGTCATCTCCGCCAAATCCTCGCAGCGCGCGTCGGTCGCTCGGCCGAAACTCCGCACGCGCTATGCTGGGTGTCATACCACGCTTCGGTTTTGGGAGATCCGGCATGGCTGCTGTTCGCCGTTCAGCAATCTTGATCCTCTGCTCGTGCTGCCTCCATGCTGCGCGGTTATCTGCCCAGCGGCGGCAGAGCTCTCCCGCGACCGCGGGCGAATCCAGAGCGGTCACCGCCTTCGAGAAAGCACGCGCCAATCAGGCGAACGGTCTCGCGCTGGAAGCCTTCCTGCGAAGGATGCCCAAAGGCGGCGATCTCCATATGCATCTCTCCGGCGCGGTTTACGCGGAGACGTTTCTCAAGGACGCCGTCGAAGACGGCCTCTGCGTCAATCCGAACATCGACAGCCTTGTACGGAATCCGGCGCATGGTCCTTCCACGCCTTGCCAGCAGGGCAGTGTACCCGCCGCAACCATTCTGCAGGACCAGAAGCTCTATGACGCGCTGGTCGACTCTTTCTCGATGCGCGCCTTCGTTCCCACGCCCGGGGTCAGTGGCCACGACCAGTTCTTTGCCACCTTCGACCGCTTCGGCGGCCTGGACAAATCCCACACCGGCGAGTGGCTGGACGAAGTAGCCTCACGCGCAGCGGCGCAGAACGAGCAGTACCTCGAAGTGATGATGACTCCGGAGTTTTCCGCTTCCGCTCGGCTCGGGCAGGCGGTTGGCTGGCCCGTGGCGGCGGCGGCGGGGAGTGCACAAGACATCGTGGGAACCGCGCCACAGCAGCTCGAACAGCTTCGGGCGAAGCTGCTCGAGGGCGCTGTTCGCGCCGAGGCCGCTGCCGATCGCGAAGAGATCGATGATGCGCTCGCCGCACGTCGCCGCATAGAGCACTGCGGTCAGCCGGATGCGAAGGCTGCATGCGCCGTAACAATACGAGTCTTGTATCAGGTGCTCCGTGCATTTCCGCCGCAGCAGGTCTTCGCCCAGACGCT
>JAICVV010000232.1 GCA_025935155.1 Alphaproteobacteria bacterium | reverse complement strand
TTGGCTATATCGACATGTGCAAACTGGTGCGCCACGCCAGCGTCGTGCTCACAGATTCCGGCGGCCTGCAGAAAGAGGCATACTTCCATCGCGTGCCGTGCATCACGCTCCGCGACGAAACCGAATGGCTGGAAACCATCGCCTGCGGCTGGAATCGTTTGTGGACGGAGCCGGATTATGAGGAGCGCCGCGAGATCGCGGAGTTCGGCAATGGAAATTCGGGAAGCCAGATCGCCGACTGCCTTCGCACATTTCTGCAGGCCAGATAGGCGCGGGGTTACGCGAGATCCTGATAACTGCGCGTGTGCAGACCAAGCCAATGATCGAAAATGCTTCCAAGATCGAGCGCAATCCCTCCGCGCCGCTTGGCTTCCGCAACGATGATTTTTCCCGCGTAACCTGCGCCCACGAGCACCAGCTGCCCGTTTGGCGAATCCCCAAGTGTGTCCAACGCATGCTCAACACTTCGAGGCGGGACCTCATCTTCCGTGAGCGCGCGATGTTCCATTTCGCGCATGGAATCGCCAGGTGCAATCAGCACATGCTTCGTCGAATTGAGCCCAAATCTGTCGCGCAAAATGTCCGGTAAACTGGGATGACAGGAGACCACGACAACCTGCCGCACGCCATCGAACAGTTCCGGATAAACCTCCCAGCGCTGCAGGTCCTGCGGCATATGCGCGGATGTCAGTATCTTGCCTGCGACGCCACCGCTGCGGCTCTCCCGCGCAATGGTTTCAGCGACCACCAGAAGGCCCCGTCCGGATTTGGTCGCCGAAAGCGGCGCGCCCGAGTCCAGCCTCACATCCCGCAGAAACCATTCGCGCGCAGGGAAGCCGATCGCGTCGGCATCGAGCGTCGCCTGCCTGACGCGCGCTGCCAAATCTTGCCTCACCTCTGAATCGAGCGTGCGGCCCCACCACACCTTCTCGCGTTCGGCTGCGTCGAACTCGAATTGCCCCGCAAACGAGCTCGCTTGCTGCAAGGCATTCGCTTCGCCATCGCCCAACCGGATGAACGAAAACGGTGTTCGCGCACGCAACCGTTCGCGCACAGTGCCTATGAAAACACGGCAAGCGCCCGCTGCAATATCCGAATCGAACAGCGGAGTTGCGGCCCCTTCATACAGGCTGTGCTCCACCGCCGCGATCTGCTCAAGCGCTTGCGCAGCACCGCTTCCGATCCGCGCTCGGCGCACCATATTCACGAACAATGGCACATCCGCCGAAATCCGGCGTGCGGAATTCGGCTGCTTTGGAAAGGATTGGAGGATCGCGCGATGCAATCGCAAAGCGGCGGCACGATAACCGGGCAGTCCGCGCATGCCTTTGAGATACCCGCGCACTTTTTGCCGCGCCGCAGATCGATTGCGCGATTGCAGATCCAGATTCACCAGGCCGACAACCATATCCGCATCCCGAACGGTCAACCGGTCCTGTTGCAGCAGGCGAACAAAGGCAGCGTTGGCGGTTTCCGCATCGCGCGTGGAGAGCGCGGCATGAAGCAGCTTGCGCGTAAGGTTGATGCTGTCCAGTAATTCCGTGCTGGCGTTTTTCCAGAAGCCGGTGTGATCCTGAAACGGCGCACGCTTCGCCAGTACCGCGCCTTCCAGACTTAAAGATGCATGAGGGTCGAACCTGGAAAGACGCTTGGCAACATTGAGGCATTCGCCGTATGCGCCGCCCGCAAGCAGGGCGCGGCCATAAGCGCGAAGGAAGCCGGTATTGTTTCCGAAGCGCGCCAGTGCCGCTTGCCAGACCGGTGCGGCTTCTGTGAACCCACGCTGCTGCTGCACGGTTTGCGCGCGCAAGATCGCGCCGTGTGAATCTTTCGGAAATCGCTTTTCCAGCTGGCCGGCGCAAGCAAACGCCTCATCGAACTTCAATTCCTTCAGGAGAGCCGCACCAAGGCGGATGAGCGGCTGCGGCTTATCCGGTCTCAGCGCGAGAGCCGCCTGCCATTGCTCAATCGCGGCCGCGTCATCGCCCCGCAGTTCGGCTATGCGGGCCAGCATTGTGGGCCCGTTCTCATCCCGCGGATGTTCGCGCACAAATGCAGCAGTCCGCTCTGAGGCCTCCTCAATTCCTCCGGCGGAGATCAGGGCCCCGATGTAGCCAAGGGCCGCGGCCGGGTCGCCAGGCGCCTTTTCGGTACACGCCCGCCAGAGCTTCAGGGCGGAGCGCCAGTCACGCCGCAACTGTGCCATCCGCGCCCGCTGCGCCAGAACGCCGCCACGCCCTCCACCCGCGGCCGCCCAGAGTTCCCGCGGATTTCGCAGCAGAAATCGAAGGCGCGCGGGGCTAGGAAATCCGGTCATGGCAGGGTAAGAGGCACCACCATTGCCTTGCCGGTCAAAGCCAGGGGCTCGGGGAACGCCAAGGTTGCATCCCGGAGAAAGTAGGCGCGACTTTGGCGAGGCCGCAACCCGTTGTTGGGATTACGCAATATGCAGAACGTCGCGAGGGCTGCGCGCCCGGAGGAGTTTGCCGGAACTGAGGCGGAAGGGATGGGCGATCCGCACCTGTCCCACCTCAAACGGCTGGAAGCCGAGAGCATCCACATCATCCGGGAAGTGGCGGCCGAGTTCCGTAATCCGGTGATGCTGTACTCCATCGGCAAGGATTCGTCGGTGATGCTGCACCTGGCGCTGAAGGCCTTCTACCCCTCCAAGCCGCCGTTCCCACTGCTCCATGTGGA
This sequence comes from Alphaproteobacteria bacterium, assembly GCA_025935155.1. Lineage (GTDB taxonomy): Bacteria > Pseudomonadota > Alphaproteobacteria > Micropepsales > Micropepsaceae > Rhizomicrobium. Next base: position 1,545 of record JAICVV010000232.1, on the reverse strand, counting down.
TACCACCTGGAAATTCCGCGAGATGATCCAGTTCCGCGACGACACCGCGAAGCGGCTGGGCCTCAATTTGCTGGTCCATATCAATGAAGACGGACTAAAGCGTGGCATCAATCCGTTCGATTCCGGCTCCTCGCTCCACACGCAGGTCATGAAGACGGAGTCGCTGAAGCAGGCGCTGGACAAGCACGGTTTCGATGCCGCGTTCGGCGGCGCCCGCCGCGACGAAGAAAAATCGCGCGCCAAGGAGCGGGTGTTTTCGTTCCGCACTTCGACACACGCCTGGGATCCGAAGAACCAGAGGCCCGAGCTTTGGCGCGTCTACAACACCCGCATCAACAAGGGCGAATCCATCCGCGTGTTTCCGCTATCCAACTGGACGGAGCTGGATGTGTGGCAATATGTGATGAAAGAGAACATTCCCATCGTGCCGCTCTACTTCGCCAAGGAGAGGCCGATCGTGGAGCGCGATGGCACGCTCATCATGGTGGATGACGGCCGCATGAAGCTTGCGCCGGATGAAAAGCCGGAAATGCGCCTGGTCCGCTTCCGAACCCTTGGCTGCTATCCGCTCACCGGCGCTTTCGAATCGAGCGCCGATACGCTGGAAGGCATCGTGACCGAAATGTTCACCGCACGCACTTCCGAACGTCAGGGCCGCCTCATCGATAGCGATGAAAAAGCATCGATGGAAAAGAAGAAGCGCGAGGGTTATTTCTGATGAACGACATCACCATTCATTCCGACCTCGCGAAGTTCCTGGCCGAACAGGAAAGCAAGTCGCTGCTGCGGTTCCTGACCTGTGGCAGCGTGGACGACGGCAAGTCCACGCTGATCGGGCGGCTGCTGTACGATTCAAAGCTGCTGTTCGACGATCATCTTTCTGCGCTGGAAAAGGATTCCAAGAAGCACGGCACCACGGGCGGCGACATCGATTTCGCGCTGCTGGTGGACGGTCTGGAAGCCGAACGGGAGCAGGGGATCACCATCGATGTCGCCTACCGCTTTTTCGCCACCGAGAAGCGCCGCTTCATCGTTGCCGACTGCCCGGGTCATGAGCAGTACACACGCAACATGGCGACCGGCGCATCCAATTCCGAGCTGGCGGTTATCCTGATCGACGCGCGCAAAGGCGTGCTGACGCAAACGCGGCGCCACGCCTACATCGCCTCGCTGCTCGGCATCCGGCATGTCGTTCTTGCGATCAACAAAATCGATCTCGTCGATTACAAACAGGATGTGTTCGAGCCCATCGTGGCCGATTTCAGGGAGTTTTCGAAGGACCTCGGGTTCACCAGTCTCGTGGCAATCCCGATGTCGGCCCGTTTCGGCGACAATGTGATCGAAAAAAGCCCGAATACGCCGTGGTACAATGGCCCTACATTTCTTTCACATCTTGAAACGGTGGACGTCGATACGGCGCTGGCTGAGAAGCCGTTCCGCATGCCTGTGCAGTGGGTGAACCGCCCCAATCTCGATTTCCGCGGCTTCTCCGGTACCATTGCCGGCGGCCGCGTGCGCAAGGGCGACAAGATTGTCGTCGCCAAG